>NZ_PCZU01000098.1:15673-24710 GCF_002887785.1 Rhodococcus sp. ENV425 | reverse complement strand
GGCCTTCTCGGCCTCGAACTCGGCCTCGGTGAGCACGCCTTGTGTTTTCAGCTCGGCGAGGTCCTTCAATGCGGCGATCCGGTCCGTCCCTCCCGGCGCCGCCGGGGCGGCCGGCGTCGGGGCAGGTTCGGGCGGGTACTGCGCATCGCGGTCGTATGGAGCCTGCTCCTGCGCCGCCCAGCGCCGGCCCTGCCGCCGGGACACCCGGTTGGACACGGCGGTGGCGGTTCCGGCCACCACGGCGGTACGGGCGACTCCGCGAAGCAGTCCGGGCATGGTGCACTCCTCGGGTACTCGAATGGCATGTCGATTCGAATTACTTTGCTCTACTTCAGCTTTCAGATCCAAGGGCGTCCAGAGACGACAGGATGCTCTGCACCGGGATGCGGCCCGACGCGACGAGCTGGGCGCCGTTGCGACGCAGTGCCCGCGCGAAGGGCGCGGCCCAGGTGTTCTCGTAGACCAGGACGGCTGCCGAGCAGCCCGGCTCGAGCGCGGCTCCGGCTTCGGCGAAATCAGTGTCGTCGAGCAGACCCGAGGCGGCCTCCGCGAACAGGGTCACGTCGAACTCGCCCTCGAGCCCGACCTCGGCGATGTCGATCCCGGCGACGGAGCCGTCGGGGTCCTTGCGGACGAACGCCAGGTCCAGCACCCGGATGATGCCGCGCTCGACGAGGTCGCGCAGGAGCGGTAGCGCCGACCCGTCGGGAGGGCGATCGGCAGGAAACTCGATGACGAGATAGTCGACCGGACCCATCTCGTCGATATCGGAATCGGTCACCAGGAGCCTCGTTTCAGCGACGGAACCAGTGTTCGGCGGGCGCACCACCCACCACCTGTTCGACGATAGTCCGCGCGCGGCAACCCGCATCGGTTTTTGCACATGCGGCATCGGGACACCGACCCGCCCCCGGCGCATGCCGGTCTCGTGACCGCTTCGAAACGGGAAAAAGGCCCGAAGCCACTGCAGAGAAACAGAGCCGAAGCGCACACTGGGCGAGACCAATCCCGCCTCGGAAGGGGAGCATCATGTCTCAGAACGTGCGTGCCGATCAGGAAGGCATGTCCGTCAAACAGGGCATCGCCGCGGGGACGTCGATCGGGGCCGCGGTCATCATGGCCACGATCGGCATCCTGCAGTTCTTCCAAGGGATTGCGGCGGTGGCCGAGGACGAGGTGTTCGTCCAGGGCCAGGAGTACACCTTCAAATTCGACCTGACCACCTGGGGGTGGGTCCATATCGTCTTCGGTGTGGTGATGGTGGTCGTGGGCATCGCCCTGATCAGCGGCGCGACGTGGGCACGAGTGTCGGCAATTGTCATCGCTGCGCTGTCGATCCTCGCGAACTTCCTGTGGCTGCCGTACTACCCGTGGTGGTCGATCCTGATCATCGCGCTCGACGTGGTGGTGATCTGGGCGATCTCGACCTGGAACCCGCGAGCCGACTACTACTGACCAGGCCGAGGAGGAGATCCGGACCTTCGTTCCCCTGCTGATCGAGAAGTCGGCCTGGCGCGAAATCGGGAATGCTTCTCGCTCGTCCCGGACCGGTCGCACATAGGCGGACAGCGATGACACAACAGGGAACCGGCGCCCAGGACGATTCGGCGCCGGGCGCGCCCGACACGGCGAACACCGGTGCAGGTCTTCCCGGCTCCGGAGCTCGCGCCGCGACCGTCGAGGCCGCGGAAGGAGACGACGAGAGCCGGTCGCCCGAGACCGGGGGCCGCCGGAAGCTGCTGTACGTCACCCTTCCGGGGTGCTGGGGCGCACTGATCTTCGCGTGCCTGTCGTTCACGCCGTCGCTGCTACCACGCGGAGGCCTGCTCCAGGGCATGATCTGTGGCATCACTGCCGCGATCGGCTACGGGTTGGGGGTGTTCGCGGCGTTCGTGTGGCGCGCATTCGCCGACCGAGGCCCTCGACGTCCGCGGCGCGGCTCCTGGCTGGTCTTCCTCGTCGCCGCGGCGGTGCTGTTCGTCGGCTCCTTCGCCGTCGGTCAGTACTGGCAGCACGAGATCCGCGGGTTGATGGGGGTCACCGAGTACAACGTCGCGCTCGTGGTCCTCTCCCCCGTCGTGGCTGCAGTGATGTTCGGTCTCCTCCTGGCGGTCGGGCGCGGCGTCCGGGGCTTGTATCGCTGGCTGGCCGCTCTGCTCAACCGGTGGATCGGACATCGCGCGGCGACCGTGGTCGGGTGGCTCGCGGTCGCCTGGCTCGTCTATGCGGTCGTGTCGGGTGTGCTGCTCGGTGGCCTCGTCGGTGTCGCCAACTCGGCGTTCTCGGTGCGGGACACCATGACCCCGGAGGGCATACAGCAGCCCACGACCGGCCTGCGTTCGGGCGGACCGGGATCGGTGGTGCCGTGGGAGTCGTTGGGGTGGCAGGGGCGCAGCTTCATCGGCTCCGGCCCCTCCACGGAGGAGCTCACACAGTTCGCCCAACGCCCGGCCCTGGAGCCGATCCGGGCCTATGCCGGACTGGCGTCGGCCGACGACTCCGAATCCCGGGCGGCGTCGGCGGTCGAGGACCTCAGCCGTGCCGGAGGTTTCCAGCGGGGGAACCTGCTGGTGATCACCACCACGGGAAGCGGGTGGGTGGACCCCGCGCTGGTGGATTCGTTCGAGTATCTCACCGGTGGCGACGCGGCGACCGTGGCGCTCCAGTACTCGTACCTGCCGTCGTGGATCTCCTATCTGGTCGATCAATCCAAGGCCCGGCAAGCCGGTCGCGATCTGTTCGACGCGGTCTACGACGTGTGGTCGAAACTGCCACAGGACAACCGCCCCCGGCTGTTCGTCGCCGGAGAGAGCCTCGGCTCGTTCGGCGGCGAGACCGCCTTCAGCGGCGAATACGATCTGCGCAACCGCACCTCGGGGACGCTGTTCGTCGGCCCCCCGAACTTCAACACCCTGTTCCGGGAATTCAGCGATCGGCGTGCCCCGGGCAGCCCGGAGATCGAGCCGGTCTACCAGAACGGGCGCACGGTGCGATTCACCAACGATCCCCGGACGGAGATTCCTCCCGCGGACACGCCCTGGGACGGCAGTCGGGTCCTGTACCTGATGCATCCGTCCGACCCGATCGTCTGGTGGAGCCCGAATCTGATCCTCGGCGAACCGGACTGGATCGGTCAGCCACCCGGACAGGATGTGCTCGAGGAGATGTTCTGGATGCCGTTCGTGACGTTCTGGCAGGTCACCGCGGACCTGCCGTTCTCCACCGGTGTCCCGGGCGGCCACGGCCACAAATACACCTCCGGGTACGTCGACGGGTGGAACGCGGTCATGCAACCGACGGGGATCACCCCCGAGCAACTCACCACCCTCCGGACGATCATCGAAGCCGGCGAGTAGGACAGGAGGGGCGCTCCGGTGGCGCCTCCCCCAGGTAAGCATCCGGCGGACTTCCACTTGATGGAGCTGGTGCTCGGTCGATCCCGCGGAGCCGGATTGGACGTGGCGTTCCGGATGGCTGGGCCATGAGACCAGCCTCCGCTTTCCCGAACCGGCAACTGCATCGGTGTGGTCCAATGAGGTGGTGTGTAGATGGAGGGCCTACTCCGGCGATCCGCTCCTCGGAGCGAAGCCCAACGCGCAGTTCCCGAACCACTTTGCGATGTGCCGCGCGCATGGAACAACACGTCCGAAGCATCGGCCGCTCCGATCGGTCTGAGCTTCGTCGGGAAGGAGTCTGCTGCTCGACACGCCGCGGCATCCGGAAACAGCGCTGCGGACCCATCCGACCATCTCGAGGAGACGGCGTGTACACGTACAGGGTGATCGAAGTTCGCGAAAAGATGCTCGGCGGCAAGATGTCCGGAGACAAACTCGAGCGGCTCCTCAACGAACAGGCCCGCCAGGGATGGCGACTGAAGGCGATCACCTCGGCAGACATCAAGGGACGGCTCGGCCCCGGTGGTGTCGAAGGGCTGCTCGTAACGTTCGAGCGCGAAGACTGAGGGGACGTGCCGTGGCGCGTCACCACCGCTGAATCGCACAAACGGGTGCCACGCGGTCGATACGTGAAACCCGGCCGACAGGATGGGAAAACGCGATGCGTATCGAGGACTACGGACTGATCGGAGATCTGCAGAGCGCCGCACTCGTCAGCCGTGACGGCGCCGTCGACTGGCTGTGCCTGCCCCGCTTCGATTCTCCGTCGTGCTTCGCCGCTCTGATCGGCGACGATCGGCACGGACGCTGGAGTCTTCGTCCGGCCGGTGAGATCGCGGACGTCACGCGCCGATACCGTGCCGGAACGCTCATACTCGAAACCGACGTCGAAACCACGGACGGGGCGGTCCGGATCATCGACTTCATGCCTCGTCGCGGTGACGGACCACCGCGGCTGATGCGGATCGTGGAGGGCTTGCGCGGTCGGGTTCCGATGCGGATGCAACTGTCGATCCGGCCGGACTACGGCACGATCACCCCGTGGGTCGAGCCCGCTGCCGATGGCGTACTCGTCATCGCCGGTCCGGACTCGTTCCGGCTGAGCACCCCGGTGCCCCTGCAACTCGGGGACGGTAATGCGACGGCGGACTTCGTCGTCACCGAGGGCGGACGCGAGCGGTTCACGCTGTGCTGGCACGACTCCTTCGGTCCCCCTCCCTCGATCGAGGACGCCGACTCGGCGCTGGCCCGCACACAGGCGTGGTGGCGCGAGTGGAGCGGCCGGCTCGCTTACGCCGGACCGTACCGGGACGAGGTGCTGACCTCCCTCATCGTGCTCAAAGCCATGACCCACGAGGCGACCGGCGCGCTGATCGCGGCCCCGACGACCTCCCTGCCGGAAGACATCGGTGGGGTGCGCAACTGGGACTACCGCTACTGCTGGATCCGTGACTCGGTGCTGGCCCTCGAATCCCTGCTGGCCGGCGGGTACACCGAAGAAGCGTTCTCGTTCCGGAATTTCCTCCAGCGGGTCGGTACGGGAGACCCCGCGAAGATCCAGATCATGTACGGTATCGGCGGCGAACGGCGACTGACGGAGTTCGAACTACCCGAGATTCCGGGATACGAGGGATCCACTCCGGTGCGCGTCGGCAACGCAGCGTCGGAACAGTTCCAACTCGACGTCTACGGTGAACTGATCGGCGTCGCCTTCCTCAGTACCGAGGCCGTGGGACGGGTCGAGCCGCATCTGTGGCCGCGCTGGCGCACCCTGATCGAGTACGTCGAGTCGATCTGGGACGAGCCCGACGACGGGATCTGGGAAACCCGCGGACCGCGGCGGCACTTCACCCAGTCGAAGGTCATGGCGTGGGTGGTGTTCGATCGCGCGGTTCGCCTGGTCGAACGGTACAACCTCGACGGACCGGCCGAACGGTGGAGGCGGCTGCGCGACCAGATCCACAACGAGGTGTGTGAGCGCGGCTTCGACCCCCGGCGCAACACCTTCACCCAGTACTACGGATCGGAGGAGCTCGACGCCAGCGTGCTGACAATTCCGCTCGTGGGGTTCCTGCCGGGCACCGACGAACGGGTGACCGGCACAATCGACGCGGTCACCCGCGAACTCGGGCGCGACGGGTTCGTCTCGCGGTATTCGACCTCCCGGACAGACGACGGTCTACCCGGCGACGAAGGGCAGTTTCTGGCGTGCTCCTTCTGGTTGGTCAGTGCGCTGGCCTTGAACGGCCGTGTCGGGCAGGCTCGCACGCTGTTCGAGCGGCTCGCCGCATTGAGCAACGATCTGGGTCTGCTCGCCGAGGAGTACGACGTCGGCCGCGATCGCCAGGTCGGCAACTTTCCTCAGGCGTTCAGCCACCTGACCCTCATCGGCGCCGCTTATGCCATCGCCGCCACCGAGGCCGAGGCCGCCGGAGGATGATCCGCCCGCCGCGCGTGCTCGTGGGGAGCCGCAGGATCAGCGGCAGTGTCGGCAGGCACCGGCGAAACAATGCTCGAGTTGTTGCTTCCCCATCGACTGCGAGGGGCATGACATGACAGAGAGCCTCAGCTCCTCCCGGCCGCCTGCCGCTGTGCGACGAATGCTGATTCCCTTGGCATTGGCTCAGTTCATCTGTAGCTTTGCCGGCTCGAACATGAATGTGATGATCAACGACATCAGTACGGATCTGGGAACGACGGTGCAGGGCGTGCAGACCGCGATCACCCTGTTCCTGTTGGTGATGGCCGCGTTGATGATTCCGGGCGGCAAGCTGACGGACCGATGGGGGCGTAAACGGTGTTTCGTTCTGGGCCTTATCCTCTACGGAGCCGGGGCTCTGCTCAGCGCAGTGTCCCCCACCCTCGGGGTCTTGATTCTCGGCAACTCGATCCTCGAAGGGGTCGGCACCGCACTGCTGATCCCGCCCGTGTACATCCTGACGACGATGCTCTTCACTGACACAGTCTCTCGGGCACGCGCCTTCGGTGTGATCACCGGGATGGGCGGCATCGGCGCGGCGGCGGGTCCGTTGATCGGTGGTCTCATCACCACCGGTATCGACTGGCGCGCGGCCTTCGTGTTCCAGGCGCTGATCGTCGGGGTCATCATCTTTCTGAGCCGAGGAATAGACGATCCGGTACCCGCCGACCCGGCACGACCGTTCGACATCGGAGGAACCGTCTTGTCGGCCGCCGGCCTCGTGTGCCTTGTGATGGGCATCCTGCAAGCCGACAACAACGCCAGGTTGGCGGTGATCCTGATCGCTCTCGGTGTGCTGTTGGTGCTGTCATTCCTGCTGTACGTGCGGGCTCGTGAGCGAGCCGGTAAAGAGCCGTTGCTCTCACTCACCCTCTTCCGCAACCGCACATCCAACCTCGCCCTGGTGACTCAGAACGTCCAATGGTTGCTGCTGATGGGAACCGCATTCGTCGTTTCAGCGTTCCTCCAGGTCGTGCGGGGCTACAACGCCATCCAGACCGGCGTGATCTTCACTGCGGCCACCGCTGGCATCCTGGGCGCCTCCCTGGGAGCCGAGCGGCTGGCAACCAAATACTCGCAACGCACGTTGATCATGGCCGGATTCGTCGCCACTCTGGCAGGAATCGTGATTCTCCTCGTACTCGTGCGCGCCTCGTCCAGTGCGTGGGCGTTCGCGCCGGGACTGCTGCTCATCGGGGTCGGCCTCGGAACCATGCTGACTCCGTCGGTGAACGTCGTGCAATCGGCATTCCCCGAGGACCGGCAAGGGGAGATCTCGGGTCTGTCGCGGTGCGTGTCGAACCTCGGCTCGTCGCTGGGCACTGCCGTGGCCGGCACCGTGCTCGTCGCCGGCTTGACCTCACCGGACCGGGCGTACGCGCTGGCAATGGTCGTCCTGGCCGTCATCGGTCTGGTGGGGTTGCTGGTGGCGGTGTTCCTGCCTGGCACCGGCGGACATGACCGGCATGCTCGCATGTCGAATTGACAGTTCGGCGTGGGGGTAGTGATGGACGCGCGCCCGGCCGTCGGGTGCGGCAGGCGGCGCGGCTGGGCCCCTACCGAGCGGCCGGCGAGCGGGCGACGCACCCGGGCACGGCCTCCCGGGGTGCCGCGAGTCGGTAGCTGCCGGCGTGGAACAGCAGCGGCTCGTCCTCTCCCCGTTCGTACTCCCGCACCCGGCCGACGAAGATGGTGTGATCGCCCTCCACGTAAGCATTTTCGCGGGTGCACACGAACCGGGCGAGGCATCCGCCGAGCAGCGGCACCCCGCCGGGCCCCTCGTCGACCGGCAGCCCGGCGAACTTGTCCTCGGCGGGCCGGGAGAACCGCTGCGACAGCCCCTGCTGCTCGACCCCCAGCACGTGGACTGCGAAATACTCGGCGGTGCAGAACGTTTCATAGCTGGGCGCCTGGTTGGCGAGGCAGAACAGCAGCAGGGGCGGATCGAGCGACAGGGAGGTCAGCGAGTTCGCGGTGATGCCGGCCCGCCGGGCGCCGGCACCGCGCGCGGTAATGACGGTGACGCCGGTGGCGAACTGGCCGAAGGCGTTGCGCAGGTCGCGGAGATCGAGTCCGTGGGTGGTCATGGCGTCACTCCTGTCCGGCGAGTTCGGCCATGAGCTGATCGGCCCGTTCGGGGCCCATGGCGGTGTAGCCGCCGTCGACGGCGTAGTCGGCTCCGGTGACGAACGACGCCTCGGGCGAGAGCAGGAACCGCACCACGGCAGCCACCTCCGCCGGGTCGCCGGTGCGGCCGAGCAGGTGCAGCGGCGCGGCCACCCGGTCGGCCTTGACGCGGTCCCCGCCGGAGAGCTGGTCGATGGCGTTGGACCAGGTCCAGCCGGGCGAGACGGAGTTGACGCGGATGCCGTCGGCGGCGAGGTCGAGGGCCATGTTGCGGGTGAGCTGGACCATGGCGGCCTTGCTGACGGGGTACGTCCAGCGCCCGGCCTGCGCGACGCGCGCGGAGGGGGGGGTGAAGTTGACGACGGCGGCCCGGTCGGAGCGGCGCAGCCACGGCAGCGCGAGCCCGGTGAGGACGGCGGCGCTGACGACGTTGACGTCGAGGGTGGCGAGCCAGTCGGAGCGGGTGGAGGCGGGCCCGTTGTCGCGGTAGACGCAGGCGAGGTTGACGAGGTGGTCGATGCCGCCGTGACGGTCGGCGATCGCGGCGACGGTGCCGGCGAGGGCTTCGTCGTCGGTGAGGTCGGTGCGGTGGAAGCTCGCCTGCTCGCCCAGCCGGTCGGCGACGGCTCCGCCGGCGGGATCGACGTCGACGATCGCGACGGACCAGCCGTCCTTGGCGAGGGCTTCGGCGACGGCCGCGCCGATCATGGTGGCGCCGCCGGTGACGACGGCAGTGGGGGCGGTGGTGGTCATGGCTGCTCCGGGGTCGTGGGGCGCGGTCCGTCGTCGGCGGGTTCGCCGGTGAGGGCGGCGCGGGTGAGCTCGAGCCGGGATCGGATCCCGAGCTTGCGGTAGGTGGTCTTGAGGTACTGCTTGACGGTGTAGCGGCTGAGGAAGAGCTTCTCGGCGATCTGCTGGTCCTGCAGGCCCGCGACGGCGAGGGCGGCGATCTCGCGTTCGCGGGCGGAGAGCTGCGAGGCGAGGTGGTCGGGCAGCGCGGCGACGCCCGGTGCGGCGGGCAACAGCTCGAGCAGTG
>NZ_PCZU01000098.1:12619-15639 GCF_002887785.1 Rhodococcus sp. ENV425 | reverse complement strand
CGGTCGGTGACGCAGCTCTGCACCTGCAGGTGCCGGGACACCCCGTCGAGGCGCACGTCCAGGACGAACGTCTGCCGCATGCCGGCGTCGGCGTCGCGGCCGGGCCCGCCGGCTTCGATGAGCCCGGTCAGCCAGAGCGTGGGCTCGCTGATGCCGACCCGGCCGAGCAGGGCCCGCGCGGCGGCGTTGACCTGGCGTTGCCCGGTGGCGAGATCGAGGATGACCGTGGCCTCGCTCGACAGGTCGAGCGCGGCCCACAGGTCGTCCTGCACGGCGCGGGCCGCCTCCCGCCGAGCCACCTCGGTGACCGCGACACCCACGAGCCGGCCCAGGGCGCCGGCGACGGCGATCTCCGCGGGCGACGCCAGCGCGAGCCGGTCGTTGTCGGCGAAGTTGAGGGTGCCGACGACGTGGCCGCGTTCGATGATGGGCGCCTCGAGCACCATCCGCATGTCGTGCAGGCGGGCCACGTCGCGGAAGAACGGGGACTCGGTCCACGTGTTCTCGCTCATCAGCCGGCTGCTGTGGGTGGGGCGGCGGCGTTGCTCGAGCGTGCGCAGCACGGGGTCCTGGTGACGGCCGAGTTCCTCGTACAGCGTCAGGAAGCGTTCGCTGACGCCCTCCGCGGCGGCCAGCGGTGTGCGGCCGGGCGAGTCGCCGAACAGGTAGATGCCGAAGGCACGGGACGGCAGCACCCGCGGGACGAGGTCCATGCACAGGTCCTGGATCGCCTCGACCGTGTCGACGGCGAGGAGGGACTCGGCGACGTCGGCGAGATCGGTCGCGACGGTGCGATCGTCGTCGTCACCGTCGAACGGGAACTCGATGTCCATGGCCCCCTGCACCTCCTCGGCCGCCCGTGCGGCGGCCTCCACCCTCGTATCGGCAACCCGCCCGGCGTTCAGGACGCCGCCGGCCGGTAGCGGAGGACGAACGACCCGCGGTCGTCGACCTCGACGGCGAACTCGTCGGGCACCACGACGCTGCTGGTGCCCAGTTCGATGATCGCCGGCCCCTCCAAGTGTGCGCCCACGCCGAGGCCGTGCCCGTCGTACACCGCGGCCTCGACCATCGTCCGGTGCAGCACCGACCAGATCGGGCGGGTGCCGATCCGCCCGGTGCCGTCGCCGGTGGGCACGACGGCGCTGTCGAGGCGCGGCTTGGGGGTGGTGCCGACGACGCTGAGCCGGATGTTGAGCACGTCGATCGGCATGTCCGGGGAGCGGTAGCCGAACAGGGTGTCGTGCATGGCGTGGAACCGCTCGGCGACGTCGGCGAGGTCGACGCCGTCGAGGGACGACGGGTCGAGCGGCACGTTGATCTCGTACCACTGGCCGCGGTAGCGCATGTCCAGCGAGGGTTGCAGGGTCACCTCGGTGTCGGCGACGCCTTCCTCGGCGAGGATCTTGCGGCCGCGCATGGCCATGTCGTGCCAGATCCCGAGGAGTTCTCCGGTGTCGAGGGCGGCGAGTTCGGCCTTGTGGCTCTGCACGAAGTCGTGCTGGAAGTCGCACACGAGCATGCCGGCGGCGCAGAAGATCGACGACTCGCGCGGGGTGACGAGCACGGGGATCTCGAGTTCGCGGGCGATGGCGGCGGCGTGGACGGGCCCGGCTCCCCCGGCGACGACGATCGGGAAGTCGCGGGCGTCGAGACCGCGGCGGACGGTGATCTCCCGGACACCGGCGGCCATGCCGACGTTGACGACGTCGTAGATGCCGGCGGCGGCCTCCTCGACGGAGATGCCGAGGGGTTCGGCGACGTCGCGGCGGATCGCCTCGATCGAGGCCTCCCGGTCGAGGGGGATGTCGCCGCCGAGGAAGCTCGCGGGGTCGACGTAGCCGAGGACGACGTCGGCGTCGGTGACGGTGGCGCGGGTGCCGCCGCGGCCGTAGCAGGCGGGTCCGGGGACGGCGCCGGCGCTCTCGGGGCCGACGCGCAGCAGGCCGCCCTCGTCGACGTAGGCGATGCTGCCGCCGCCGGCGCCGATGGTGTGGATGTCGACCATGGGCAGGGCGATGCGGCCGCGGTCGATCTGCCCGTCGGTCATCACGAGCGGCCGGCCGTCGTTGACGACGGCGGCGTCGAAGCTGGTGCCGCCCATGTCGACGGTCAGGCAGCGGTCCCAGCCGTGCGGGGCGACCTCGAGCAGGCCGGCGGTGGGCCCGGACGCCGGGCCGGACAGCAGCGACAGGGCGGCACGGCGGGCCAGCTCGTCGGGGGTGGCGACGCCGCCGTTGGACTGCATGAGCAGCAGGATGCCGGTGAATCCCGCCGCGTCGAGCGCCTCGGTGAGCACCCGAAGGTAGCGCGTGATGATCGGTCCCGCATAGGAATTGAGCACGGCGGTGCTAGTGCGGTCGTAGTAGCGCACCTGCGGCAGCAGCTCGCTCGAGCGGGTCAGGTACACGCCGGGCAGCTCGGCGGCGAGGATGTCGGCGGCCTGTCGTTCGTGCTCGTCGCCGGCGTGCGAGTGCATGAACGACACCGCCACGGCCTCGACGCCCTCGCGCCGGAACAGTTCGGCGGCGGCACGCACGTCGTCGGTGGCGAGCGGGGTGACCTCGGTGCCCTCGTGGTCGAGGCGGCCGCCGACGGGCCGGCGCAGCGCCCGGGGCACGAGCGGCGCCGGCGGCGTGAGCCGGTTGTCGTAGGCGTCCTCGCGGGTGCCGTCGCGCATCTGCAGCACGTCGCGGAAGCCCTCGGTGGTGAGCAGGCCGGTCTTGGCGCCGGTGCGGGTGAGCAGGGCGTTGGTGGTGACGGTGGTGCCGTGCACGATGGTGTGGACCTGTGCGAGCAGGCCGGTGAGGGTCTCCCCGCGCCGCTCGGCGATCTCGGTCAGGCCCTTGACGACCGCGGTGGACGGGTCGGAGGGGATGGAGCTGGTCTTGTGCACGAGCCGGGTGCCGTCCTCGTGGACGACGAGGAAGTCGGTGAAGGTGCCACCGACGTCGACTCCGATGCGGATGCTGGGTGTTGCCGACATGGTCACTGTCCGCCTTTCCGGGTGTTGCGCAGCT
>NZ_PCZU01000098.1:0-12545 GCF_002887785.1 Rhodococcus sp. ENV425 | reverse complement strand
ACGGAGCGGACCACCGAGCCGGACGGGAGCTCGACGAGTTCCTTCGACCCCCACTCGTGGGTGGTGCCGTCGGGGTATTCGACGGTCATGCGGTTCATGCCGGAGGGGCCGCCGCCGAACAGGCCGGCTCCGGGGGCGCCGCCCTCGGATTCGACGGATTCGCCGATGGTGACGCCGATTTCGGAGTCGCCGTAGCAGCGCCACGCCGAGCGGGTGCCGAGGCCGCCGCGCCACTGGCCGGCGCCGGCCGAATCCGGTAGGTACTCGTGATATTCGAGGAAGTGCGGGCTCGACAGCTCGAACATCTCCGGGTCCGGGGAGCGCATCTGCCCGGCGGTGCCGGTGAAGCCGAGCGCGTCCCACCCGTCGGTGCCCTTCATGGCGCCGGGGCCGTTGCGCTGGAACACGGTGAGGGTCACGAACGGCTGTTCGGTGCGCGGGTCGGTGCCGTTGAGGGCGGTGCAGATGAACTTGTTCCACCCGGCGGTGACGCGGTCCGGCAGGGCGTCGGCGAGGGCCGACATGATGGCGTCGACGACCTCGTCGCACATCTGGTTGCCGAAGATGGTCGCGGCCGGGAAGTGCGGGTTGAGCAGCGAGCCGGGCCGGAACACGGTGTGCACGGGCCGGAACAGGCCGTCGTTGGTGGGGATGTTGATGCCGCCGGCGGCGACGAGCATGAGGAACGCGATGCGCACGGCGCCCATCGCGGAGGCGGGCGGCATGTTGGTGATGCCGGGGGCCTGATCGTCGGTGCGGGAGAAGTCGAAGGTGACCTCGTCGCCGGAGACGGTGATGCCGCAGGCGACCTTGTAGCGGCGAGTGGGGTCGAGGCCGTCGGAGATCATCCAGCTCTCGCCGTGGTACACCCCGTCGGGCCAGCGGCCGATCTCGGCACGGACCTGCTTCTCGGAGCTGTCGAGGATGTAGTCCATGTGGGCGTCGAAGGTGCCGCGGCCGTAGCGGCCGAGCAGTTCGACGAGGCGGCGCGAGCCCACGGTGCACGCGCCGACCATGGACTTGATGTCCTCCATGACGAAGTCGATGCGGATGTTGGCGCCGACGAAGTCCCACACGTCCTTGCGCAGCACTCCTCCGGCCATGATCTTCACGGGCGGGATGCGCAGGGCCTCCTGCCAGATCTCGGTGGCGCTGGGGTTGTAGCCGCCGATGGTCATGCCGCCGATGTCGGCCATGTGGCCCTTGGCGGCGGCCCAGCCGACGAGTTCGCCCTCGTGGAAGATGGGCAGGTAGACGCCGGTGTCGGCGTTCTGGTTGCCGCCGGTGTAGACGTCGTTGTGGAGGATGACGTCGCCCTCGGCGATGTCGTCGCCGAAGTAGTCGATGATGTATTCGAGTGGCGGCTGGGCGCCGAAGGCGATGATGGCGGCGAACTCGGCCTGGGCGAGGGTGCGGCCGTGCTTGTCGAACAGCACCGTCACCAGGTCGCCGATCTCGTTGAAGATCGGCGAGCGGGACGAGCGCATCAGCATCGTCGCCATCTCCTTGGCGATGGCGTCGACGCGCCGCTGCAGCACCGACGCGAGGATCGGGTCGATGGCGGTGCCGCCCGCCGTGCCGGCGGTGGGGCGTTCCAGGGTGGTCATGATTGCTCTACCTCTCTCAGACCCGGTACAGCTCGGTCGGAAACTTGGACAGGGTGCGGGTGCGCCCGGCCTCGACGACGCAGGTGTCGGCCATGTAGCCCATGGCGCCGGAGTCGGCGTCCCACAGCATGGGGTGCAGGGCGATCACCATGCCCTCGGCGGTGGCGGTGACGGCCTCGTGGTTCTCGTTGTCCTGCACCATCTCCAGGCCCACCCACGGCTCCTCGAGCACGTCGAGGCCGAGGCCGTGGCCGGACCAGTAGGACGACCTGACCCCGTGCTGCTCGATCGCGGCGATGACGTCGCGCTGCACGCCGGACATCGTGGTGCCGGGGCGCAGGGCGGCGCTTCCGGCGGCCAGGCCGGAGCACACCGCGTCGGCGAGGCGCTGCACCTCCGGCGTGGGCGGGGCGAAGGTGACCATGCGGGACAGTTCCATCCAGTAGCCGGCGGGCCCGACGAGTTCGTAGCTGAAGGTGAACACGTCGTGGGCGGTGAGTTCCCGGCCGCCGGGGGCCCCGAACGTCGGGCACGGGCCGGTCGGCTCGTCGTCGGCGTACATGGTGAGGAACAGCGGGTCCTCGGCGCCGAGCGAGTAGGCGACGCGGTACATCTCGGCGGCGACGGCGCGTTCGGTCGTGCCGGGGCGGGCGATCTCGAGCAGCCGTTCGAAGCAGCGGTCGGCGATGTACGCGGACTCCTCGGCGCCACGGATCTCGGCGGCCGTCTTGACGGCGCGGACCTGCTCGAACATCGCACTCGCGTCCTCGAACACGGTGTCGGGCAGCGCGTCGGTGAGGTGCAGGTAGTCCTCGACCTTCATGACCTGCCCCATGCCGACGATGCCGACGCGGGCCGGTGCCGCACCCCGGGTGAGGGTCTTGACGAGCGCCTCGGAGAGCTTCTCGGCGTAGACGTAGTCGTCGATCCAGCCGGTGCGGGGCCGGCGGCCGCCCTCGAGGTTCTTCGGCAGCGCGAGGGTGGGCGCGGCGCCGGGGTGCAGGACGGCGTAGCCGTAGCGGTGCGAGAGGTTGTAGTCGGCGAGGTAGCGCAGGGCGCCCTTGTGGCCGCGGTAGTCGGCGGCGGCGAACAGCAGCGCGTCGTAACCGTCGCGCTCCATCCGCTCGTGCAGCAGCCGCCAGCGCCGGTCGCGCTCGGCGAGGGTGGCGATCACGCGCTCACCGCCCGCGGGAAGTGGCTGCCGCGCAGCGTGTTCCGGACCTGCCCGGCGAGGATCTTCGCGGTGCCGGCGGCGACGACCGCGCCGGGGCGGCGACCGGTGTGCTCGCCGATCCACCGGTCGGCGGCCGCGCGCTCGGTGAGCCACGGGAAGGCGGTGGGAGGTGCGTCGAAGACCTGCGCGAAGCGGGTGGCGAGGCGCTGGTCGGCGAAGCACGCGGTGAGCACCCGCTGCGGTGTCTTGCCGAGCGGTTCGAGGAGCAGGTTGGTGAACCGGTAGGTGCCGGCGATGTGCTCCTCGTAGACGCCTTCGAAGGTGCGGGTGATCCAATCGGCGTCGAAGGGTCCGTCGCCGCGGGCGAGGAGGGCGTCGAAGTAGTGCCCGGCCTGCCGGATGCCGGAGCCGGCGCCCTGACCGGCGACGGGGTCGTAGGCGACGGACGTGTCGCCGAGGCTCATCATCGGCCGGCCGCCCGGGGTGGTGCCCAGCCCGGAGCGCACGGACGGGGTGACCCGGCCCTTGAGCCACGAGTGCGGGTCGTCGAGCATCGGCTCCATGTTCCGCATCGACGGCCAGTCCCACGGGGCGTAGTCGCGGGCCAGGCGCGAGGCGGTCGCGAAGGCCTGCTCGACGGTGGTGACGTCGGCCCAGCAGTCGAACGGGCCGCCGGGCTTGGCCTCGAACACCAGGCACCAGACGTTCTCGCCGGACTTGTGCAGGAACGGCACCCAGAAGATCTCCCCGGCGTCGCCGAAGAGGTTGAAGCACACGCCCGTCGAGCCCTCGACACGGTTGGGGAAGGCGGTGCCGTCGGTGGGGATGCCGCGCACGAGCACCATGGCGAGGTTGCGCTGCGGGGTGTCGTAGACGCTGCGCCGCGCGTCGCGGGCGAACAGCGACGACAATCCGTACTTGCCGGTGGAGACGACGGTCAGGTCGCTGCCGGCGGCGATGTCGTCGAGGTCGTCGGGCTGCACCGATGTCACGACGATGTTGCCGCCGAGTTCGGCCAGGCGCACCATCCGGTCGTACGACTTGCGGCGCACGTCCACGGCACCGCCGGCGGCGTCGCCGAGCGCGGAGCCGAAGTGCACCAGCTCCTGCCCGATCTTCGGGCTGAAGCACACGTGCAGGGCGTCCATCGGCACGCCCTTGTCGTCGTAGCCGGGGCAGCCGAGCCGCAGCTCGGTGGCGACCGAGCGGTGGAACAGGGCCGCGGTGCCGGTCGGGGAGGTCTCGTGCAGGATCTCCTCGGCGGTCTTGTCGGTGTAGAGGTCTACTTGGAAGCCGTTGGCCTGCAGGGCCATCGACAGGAGGGTTCCGGCCTGGCCGGCCCCGATCACGGAGATTCTTCTCATGGCGGTCATCCCTTGTGCCGGTGGGTGGAGCGGTGGTCAGAAGAGTTCGAAGTACTCGCGGTGTTCCCACTCGGTGACGGTCTCGGCGTAGCCCTGCGGGTCGGGCTGCTCGGCCAGGTGCGCTTCGTAGCGCGAGACCTCGCTGGACTTCATGGTGACGAGGTAGTCGACGAAACGGTCGCCGAACGCCTCCCGGTAGAACCGGCTCGCCCCCAGGGCCGCGAGCCCTTCCTTCAGGCTCGTGGGCAGGTGCGGAACGTCGGCGGCGTACGGATCCACCGACGGGGCACCCGGCTCGGTCTTGTTCTTGATGCCGTCGAGCCCCGCGGCGGCCTGCGCCGCGATGTACAGGTACGGGTTGGCGGCGGGCTCGCCGACGCGGTTCTCGACATGTGAGGCCTTGTCACCGGGGGCGCTGATGACGCGCATCATCGCGGCCCGGTTGTCCAGGCCCCACGTCAGCCGGTCCGGGGCCAGGGAGTACGGGCGACGGCGGCGGTACCCGTTGATCGTGGGCGTCATGAACGGCGACGCGGCGGCGGCGTGGGCCAGGGTGCCGCCGACGTAGTGCCGGCCGATGTCGGACAGCAGCTCCCCCTCCCCCGGCACCATGACGTTCTCGCCGGTGACGGTGTCGACCAGGGAGGTGTGCAGGTGCCAGCCGCTGGCGTAGAAGCCGGGGATGCCCGGGGTGGACATGAAGGAGGCGAGGTAGCCACCGCGGCGGCAGATCTGCTTGACGGCGGAGCGGAACAGCAGCATCGAATCCGCGGCGGCCATGCCCTCGAGCACGTCGAAGGTGGTCTCGACCTGGCTCGGCGCCCACTCGTCGTCGATCGAGCGCAGCGGCAGCCCGAGCGCGGTGACGGCCTGTCGCACCGGGCGCAGCACGTCGTCGATCTCGTCGAGATGCGATTCGAGGAGGTAGTTGTAGCCGCGGGCGACGGCCGCGACCTCCGGCGGGTCGGCGGGCATCCCGGGGGCACCGAGGGAGCCGGTGACGAGCTTGTCGTCGAGGACGCGGGTGAGATACCACTCGACCTCGAGGCCGGTGATCAGGTGGTAGCCGGCGCTTTCGAGCTGGGCGAGGGTGTTGCGCAGGATGCTGCGGGGGGAGAACGGGAAGGGGCTGCCGTCGCGGAAGTACAGGTCGCACAGCACCCAGCCGGTGTCCGGCGCCCACGGCAGCACCCGGAAGGTGGTGGGGTCCGGAACCATGGTGAGGTTCGGGCTGCCGGACAGCTCGGGCATGTCGAACCCGCCGCCGGGGCTGAACGGGTTGAAGACGATGGCGTTGGCGGTGTCGAAGAAGAACGGCGCCATGGTGATCTCGGTGCCGGACTCGAGCGCCGCCAGGTAGCTGTCGACGGTCATCGTCTTGCCGCGGATCAGGCCGTGCTGATCCGGCCAGGCCAGGCGGACCATCTCGATGCCCTTCTCCGCGAGAAGGTTCCGGGCGCGGTCGGCGGCCTCCTGCTGCGCGGCGTCGTACAGGGCGTGGCGGGCGACGAACTTGGCTGAAGTGGACATGCGGTCCTCCGTGAGGGGTGGGTTCGTGGGGTCAGTCGCGTGCCGCGACGAGTGGGGTGTCGACCCCGATCGGGCCGGTGTGCACCGCCCCGCCCGGGGAGCCGAGCGGGGCGTCGCGCCCGGGCAGCACCGAACTGAAGAAGACGGCGTTGTCCTCGAGATGGATGCGGGTGGTCTCGTCCACCCGGCGGTCGTTCGAGATGGCCTCCATCGGGCAGACCGATTGGCAGGCACCGCAGTCGACGCATTCGAACGGGTGGATGTAGAGCTTGCGGGCGCCCTCGTAGATGGCGTCGACGGGGCATTCCTCCATGCACGACTTGTCCATGACGTCGGTGCAGGGTTCTCCGATGAAGTACGGCACGGTTCCTCCTGGGGGTGCGTCAGCTCGGGACGGGGCCGGCGTCGGTGGAGTGGCCGGGGAACAGCGGCGCATCGTCGTCGATGCGGTGCGCGATGTGGTTGACGGCGGTCGCGGCCTCACCGAAGCCGACGGACATCAGCCGCACCTTGCCGGGGTACTCGGCGATGTCGCCGGCGGCGTAGACGCCGGGGACGTTGGTGGCCATGTCGCGGCCGACCACGATGTGCTGACCGTGGAGTTCGAGGCCCCAGGTGCGCAGCGGCCCGAGCTGGGCGGTGAAGCCGAGCGCGGCGATCAGCTTCTGCGCCGGCAGCCGCACGGTGTCGCCGTGCTCGTGGCGCAGGACCTCGACGAGTTCGAGACTGTCGGTGCCGTGTGCGGCGGTGACCTCGGCGTTGGTGTGGATGGTCGCACCGCGGCGGCGTAGTTCGTCCACCGACGCGGCGTGCGCGCGGAAGCGGTCGCGGCGGTGCACGAGGGTGACGGACCCGGCGATCGGATGGAGGGCGAGCGCCCAGTCGAGGGCCGAGTCCCCGCCGCCGACGACCACGACGTCGCGGTCGCGGTAGTCGCCGAGGTCGGTGACGAAGTACGCGGCGCCGCGCCCGGCGTACCTGTCGGCGGCGTCGAGGGGCCGGGGCCGGAAGGACCCGATGCCACCGGCGACGAGGACGGCGCGGGTGCGGATGCGCTCGTCGTCGTCGGTGCGGACGGTGAGCACGTCGCCGTCGCGATCGAGGTCCACGGCCTGCCGGCCGAGGAGGTACTCGACGTCGTCGCCGGCCTGCTCGACGAGCTGCCGGACGAGGTCCTTGCCCTTCACCGCGGGCAGGCCGGCGACGTCGTAGATCTCCTTCTCCGGGTAGAGCGCGGCGACCTGGCCGCCGAGCTCGGGGAGCGCGTCGACGACGACGGTGCGCAGGCCGCGGATGCGGGCGTAGTAGGCGGCGTACAGGCCGGTGGGGCCGGCACCGAGGATGAGCAGGTCGGCGTCAGTGTTCATGACCGGCTCCGGGACTCGGGCACAGCGCCGGGGCGAGCAGGTGCTCGACGAGGTCGGCGAGGTGATCACGGGAGGGATCGGCGAACTCCGGTGCCTTGTAACGGATTTCGTCGGGGTCGGCGCCGGCGGCGCGGACCTTGTCCGGCTCGCCGGCCATGAGCCCGGCGATGCCGTCGACGGAGCTCTCGGGGTGGTACTGCACCCCGATGGCGGAGCGGAACGCGAAGGCCTGCACGAAGTCCCGGGACCGGGCCAGGACGGTCACGTCGGGCGGCAGCTGGAAGGTGTCCCAGTGGAAGGAGAACCGGGTGCCGGTGAAATCGACGGGGTGATCCAGCCCCGCCCCGCAGGCGGTGACGTCGACGAAGCCGACCTCGGCACGGTCGCTGCCGCGCACCGCCGTGCCGCCGAGCGCGAGGGCGAGCAGTTGGGAGCCGAGGCAGATCCCGAGCGTGGGCACGTCGCCGGCCGCGGCGGTGCGCAGGAAGTCCCGTTCGCGCAGCAGGTAGTCGTGCGGGTCGTCGGCGGACTCCTTACCGCCCAGGCAGATCACCGCGGCGGCCTCGTCCGGCGCGGGCAGCACGTCGCCGCGGAAGGGGCGGACGATCCGGATCGGGACGCCGTGATCGCGCACGACGTCGCCGAGGACGGTCAGGTCGGGGTCGTCGACGTGGGCGACGACGAGCAGGGGTTTCATACGGCACCTCGGGGTTCCAGAGTGTGTGTCCACGGTCGCCAGTGGTCGGTGGCGGCGAGGGCGCGCAGCAGGGCGACGGCGTCGGCGCGGTCGACGGCGATCCAGCTGCCGTCCGGGACGAGTTCGTAGGGGGTGAAGTCCCAGAACTGCGCGCGCCGGATCGCGTCGGCGACCTGCCGGTGGGCGGCGAGCTCGCGGTCGAGGCGGTCGACGCGCCGCGTGAGCCGGTCCACCTCGGCGCGCAGGCGGTCGAGTTCGGTGTTGTCGGTCATGGCGGGCCCGTCAGAGGACGAGGGTCAGGTTCTCGTGGCCGTGTTCGCAGTCGACGAGGTTGACCTGCTTGACCGCGATCCGCCACTGCTCGTCCCGGCGGACGAGTTCGTGCCCGCACCAGCCGGCGTACGTCTTGGTCGTGCCCGCCCGGAACTCGGTGATCAGGAAGTTCGATCGCACGAGCCGGCGGTCGGGTGTGTCGAGGACCTCGACGTTGGTGACGAGCCGCCGGGTGCGCGACGACGGGATCTGGCAGAACGCGAGTCCGGTGCGCAGCCAGTAGATCCGGTCCATCAGCCGGCGACGGTCGTCGAAGGCGTGGGACACCTCGCGCCGGGGGTCGCCGCCGCCGGGGGTGGTGGGCACCCAGTAGAGGCATTCGTCGGTGAACAGCTCCACCCAGTCGTTGAAGCGGCCGTCGTCGATCAGGCGCGCCTCCCGGTAGAGCAGGTTCTCGACCTCGGAGCGCACCCGCGGATCGGGTTCGCTCCAGTCCTCCTGCCAGGCCCCCATCAGCTCGGCCAGGTGGTCGTAGTAGGCGGAGTCCAGGTAGTACGAGTACCGGGAAGTGTCGTGGCGTTCGTTGCTCTGCACGGTCATCTCTCGTGTCCCTTCACCGGCTCATCAGCCGGAGCCATTCCTGGTAGTAGCCGCGCATGTGCAGCTCGTCGGTCACCGGCCCGGTCACGACGCCGTCGGCGTCGACCTTCTGCCGGCCCTCCACACCGAATCCGCGGTTCATCTGCACCCATGCGACCTCCGGGATGCTCAGGCCGCGCTGGGCCTCCTCGAAGTTGGCCTGGTCGTCGGGTTCGCCGAAGGCCGGGAAGTCCTCCTGGGTGCGCATGCGCAGGACGTTGACCTCGTCCGGGACACCGCCGACGGTGGTGGCGTACCAGGTGAGCTGGGTACGGTCCACGGCGAGCGGCTCGATCACCTGCACCTGGTTCCCGATGATGAGCAGGTTCGGGAAGATGTTGAGGTTGATCTGGGCGCCGACGGTCAGGTCGAGGTAGCGCAGCGCGTCGTCGGGGTACTCGCTGCGGATCAGCTCCTCGAACACCTCCCTCCCGGGTTGCGGGCGCTGGTTGGCCCAGAACGCGCCGGGGCCGTCGTAGCTGGGGCGCTGGTCGATGAAGGTGTGTCCGTTGCCGAGGTACTGCACGTACATGGGGCCGCGGTCGGGGGTGCGGCCGAAGTACGTCATGTCCTTGGACTCGCCGAGCCGTTCGGCCATCTGCAGCAGGGAGCGGTGCGAGAACGCCGGATGGTATCCGTCGCCGGCGTTGTCGTACGCCAGCTTCCAGTTGCCGCGGTAGACCATGCGGTGCGCGGAGTTGCGGAGGAACACCTCACCCCCCGGGGCGCGGTCGATCCAGTAGTCGAGGGGTTCGCGGACCGGGCCGAGATGCTCGGCGAGCGGCGGCGCATCGGCGTTGAGGGTGCCGAAGACGAAGCCGCGGTAGCTCTCCACCCTCGGCACCACGCCGAGGTTCAGGTCGGTGCGCTCGAAGTCCGGTCCGTACGCGTCGGGCCACGGCACCCCCACGAGCTGCCCGGTGTTCTTGAAAGTCCAGCCATGATACGGGCATTGGAAGTTCTTGGCGGTGCCGCTCTCGTCGCGGCAGACGGTGGCGGCCCGGTGGGTGCAGCGGTTGAACAGGGCGTGCAGCTCGCCGGCCCGGTCTCGGGTGACGATGATGGGGCGCAGACCCAGGTAGCCGGTGCGGTAGCTGTTGGGAGTGGGGACCTGACTCTCGTGCGCGAGGTACACCCAGGTGCGGCCGAAGACGCGGCGCATCTCGTCGTCGAAGATCGACGGGTCGGTGTACAGCGTGCGGTGCACCCGGTCGTGCTGCACCAGCTCGTCGTACGAGTGGGTGGAACTCACGGTCATGGCTCTTGCCCTTTCGCCGAGGCGTCACGTGGCGGGATCGTTCGTCGTCGCCCGAGGTTCGGGCGGTTTCCGATCGCGTCGGATTGCGTTCGCGTCGGGTTAATCCTGGCCGGGCCGCACGGGGCTCGGTATCCCTCCCAGGAGGGGTATTCACCGGCCCGCAAGGGTCGAACGACACCAGAAATCCCGTGTGTAACAAGAGATTTACAGAACGGACCCATGACGGGTCGCGGCACGACGGCCGATTACGGCGGGGTTACGACACCCGCCGGACGTGGGCATGATTGTGCCCCAGGTCACAGTCGCTGTCAACGCGCGGTGGCGCACCGGGCACGGCCGCCCTCGAGGCGGCGGGCGGGAACCCCGGCCGGCGGCTATCGCGGTTCGGCGGCGAGCGCCGTGGCGACGGCACCGCCGAGCGCGACATTGCCCCGATAGACCTCGACATTGACGTCGAGGCTGCGGCCGCCGGTCGCGCGGTGGAAGTGGTCGAGCAGGAACGGGGTGGTGTCCTTGCCGACCACTCCGGCCGCCGCGGCCCGCTCCTCGGCCTCGTGCAGCACCCGCGCATGCAGCGCGGGGTCGAGCTGGGCGTCTTCCGATACCGGATTCGCAAGCAGGACACCGGATTTCAGGCCGAGTGCGTCCCGGGCACGGACAAGGGCGGCGACCTCGGCCGGCGACCCGACGGAATGTTCGAGCGGGCAGCCGCTGTCGCGGATGTAGAAGCCGGGGAAGCTGGTCGTGCGGTAGCCGACGACCGGAATGCTCAGGGTCTCGAGCCGCTCCAGCGTGGCCGGGATGTCGAGGATCGACTTGACGCCGGCGCTGACGACGAGGATCGGCACGGTGGACAGGGCGACCAGGTCGGCGGACTCGTCGAAGGTGCTCTGCGCGCCGCGGTGCACGCCGCCCAGCCCGCCCGTCGCGAAGACCTCGACCCCGCCGCGGTGTGCGAGCAGCGCCGTGGCGGCAACGGTGGTGCCGCCGGACAGTCGTCGCGCCACGGCGATCGGCAGGTCGCGCACACTCAGCTTCGTCACCGTCTCCGCCGTCGCGAGGTCGGTGATCTCGTCGGTGGACAGCCCCACGGTGGGGACGCCGCGAAGCACGCCGACGGTGGCGGGGACGACGTCCGCCTCCCGCAACCGCGCCTCCGCCTCGAGCGCCACCTCGAGGTTGCGGGGGCGCGGCAGGCCGTGGGTGAAGATCGTCGATTCCAGGGCCACCACCGGCCGGCGGGCTGCGACGGCGTCGCGCACCTCGTCCGATATCCGGATCACCGGGTCCATGCGGCTCCTCTCGTTGCGTGCAGGGTAGCGGCGGAGGGCGAGCGTCGCCGATCATCTCGGAAATTCAGAGCAGCTCACGGATTCCGCACAGCGGCAGATGGATCCACCCCTCCCGGACCGCGACGGCGCGCTGCGCCGCATCGGGCCGGACGGTTCTTCCGAGCGCTGCCGCTCGGGCGACGAGGCCGGCGACCACCGCATCGAACGCGTCGTCGGAGGCCACACAGAGGTCCCGGAAGCCGCCGAGCCTCAGTCCCGGAAGGGCGCGTTCCAGTGCGGCCACCGATGCGGCCCGCGCCTCGCGGTTCTTCGCGCTCTTGTATCCCTTGAACGGCAGGCCCCAGCCCTGCAGCGCAGCAGCGGGATACACCTCGACCACCGTTCCGTCGACGCGGTCGACATCCACCCCGACGGCATCGAGTTCCGCGAGCAGACCCGCACACCGCAGCGCCACATGGGCGATGAGATCCGCGGACACGCTCAACGGGACGATTCCCGTCCCGGCATGCACCACGCGGTCGGTCAACCGCCGCACCAGCGGGAGCCGTCCGGCTCGGCTGCTCAGGGCGCGCTCGCGCGAGTACTCGAGGCGATGGTGCGCGCCGACGAAGTCCACGAACGCGTCGGGCCACCCGAACGGCGCGTCGATGCCGGTCCGGTCCGCGGCGGCCACCGCGTTGACGACGTCCGGGTCGGTCGCGCCGAGCCGTAGCTCCTGCACCGTCGCGGTGCCGTGCTCCCAGGCGACGGTGGCGACCGCCGTCTTCGCCGGCTCCGCCGCGAGGTCGACCCCTACCGTCTTCACGGACGTCACGGTATCCGCTGCCCGGCCCCGGAGCCTGCACTCGTACTGTGCACCGCGCACCCCCGGTCCCGCCACAACGGGGGCAGGCACGCCCTGGAGGGAGCAAGCCGCCGGCACGCACAGGATCGGCGGGCACGCAATCGTGGACTACGTTCCGCATCCGTGCCACGGTGGAGGCGGATATCTCTTCCAGGAGGTGCAACACCATGGAGCACACCCAGCAGAACAGCGCCGCACAGGAATGCCCGGACTGCCATGCCCTCGCCGCGGACCTCGCGGCTCACAAGCAATGGCACTCCAGGGTCGTCCACGACCTCGCCGTCGCCGTCGAGAAGGAAGTGGATCGACGGACACGGACACCCTGACCGGCGCCGCTCCGCGATCCGGTTGCGCCGTCAGCGGAAGGCGTCGCCCTTCGTCGTGAGCGCCTTGACCCGCTCGACGATCCTGTCCTGCAACTTCTTCGGCGTGCGCCAGCGCATGGCGAGGCGGTCGTAGTCCATCGCGTGCTCGGCGACGATGTCCTTGAGCTGCTCGAC
>NZ_PCZU01000097.1:24295-35127 GCF_002887785.1 Rhodococcus sp. ENV425 | reverse complement strand
GAGCCACTCGCTCTGCGACTCGTCGGCGGCCGCACCGAGCAGGATCCGGTCCAGTGCCGTGCCGAAGGTGTTCTGCGGGAAGTCCCCGAGCCCGAAGGCGTTTCGCTGCCCCTTGCCGATGCCCCATCGGGCGCCGGCGGCGGCGGTCCACTCCTGCAGCCGTTCGAGGTCGTCGTCGACGAGGCCGAACCGCCTGCGCACCGGCGCGGCGGCGGCGAGGTCGAGGACCTCGCTGGCGGTCACCCGCGCGTCGGCGAGGTCCACGAGCGTCGACACGACCGCCAGCACCGGGTTGGTACGGCGCAGGCCCCGATCGGCCAGACGCACCCGCAACCGGTGCCCGGGGTGTCCGGAAGCGTCGCGGTGGGCGAGGGCGCCCTGACCGAAGGCGGCCTGCACGAGCGGCGCGTAGGTCTCCACGTCCGGGCACATGACGACCACGTCGCGCGGTTCGAGACCCGGATCGTCCGCGAACAGGTGCAGCAGGCACTCGCGCAGCACCTCGACCTGCCGGGCCGGGCCGTGACAGGCGTGGATGCGGATCGTGCCGTCGGCGACCGCGGAGCGGGCCGGGGGCCGGTCGGCGCGGAGGTCGTCCTGCAGCCGGCCGAGGAGGGTGTCGGGGCCGGGCCGGCCGGTGTGGTGCACGTCGGCGACTCCGGGGCCGGCCAGGTGCGCGCGCAGTTCGCGCACGTCACGGGCCAGGCTCGCCAGGAGGGGGTGTTGCACCGCGAGGGCGCTGCGGTCGTCGGCGCGCCGGCGCACCGGCTCCGCGGCCGCCTGCCCCTCCCACATGACCGGGCTGGGGTGCGGAATCCACAGGTGCACATCGCGGTTCGCGGCGATCGCGGACAGCACGGCGCACTGGGCGACGGTGAGCCGGGTGGGTCCGAACAGCGACAGCCGCGACGGCCAGTCCACGAGCGCGGGCTCGGCGCGCAACCGCGCGCAGGCGGCGGTGAGCCGCTCGGCGGGACTGTCGTCGCCGATGCGCTCGCGCAGCCGCCGCCACAGCCGTGCCTGCCACCCGAGGTGGTCGGCGAGGCCGTGGCCGGTGCCGTCCGTATCGCGTCCGGCGGCCCAGTCGACGAGCATCTCCGGGCGCTGCGTGGAGTAGCTGCGGAACAGGCCGGCCAGGTGGGCGGCGGTGGCGTAGCGACGGCCGGCGCGGTGATCGACGCCGTCGCGGCCGAGATGCCGGGCGAGGACGGTGCACCACGATTCGTCGAGGCAGTCGTCGACGACGTCGAGCAGCGTCCACAGCATCCGGTCGGGATGCCACGGGTCGTCCTCCGCAGCCCGGCCGGTGGCGGCGGCCAGTGCCTCGTCCACCAGCCGTGCCGGCGACGGGTGGTCGATGTTGGCGGCGACGCCGTCGCCGCAGGTGCCCCCGAGCACCGTCGACAGCCGCTGGGTCAGCCACCGCTCGACCCCCTTGGCGGGGACGGCGACGAGCTCGCGGGCGAACGGGTCGGCGAGGGGCACGGCGAGCAGGTCGGCGAGGGCGGCCGCCAGGGTGTCGGCGCGCTCGGCGCGGTGCAGCGTCAGCACGCAGGTCCCCTCGTCGCTCGGTGTGTTCCGGTCCTCCACCGGCTTATCACACCGCGGTGACAGGGCTCGCCGCCGCGGCGGTGCAGCAGGCGCGGCGCGGGCGGTCGCGGCAGGTCAGCGCGACAGCCACGCCGCGATCGCGATCCGATCGTTCTCGACGATCTGCAGGACCATCCCGTGCACCATCGACTCGATCCGGCCCCCGAGGAGCGGGACCCGGACCACGACCTGCCCCTGTACGTCGATGAACGTGCCGCCGGTCTCGCTCACCCGCAGCCGCGAGCGTCCCTCGAGGGCGACGGGCAGGCCGGTGGCGCCTCCGGACATCCGCCCCTCGGCGGCCTCGCCCATCAGCGGACCCCATTCGTCCGTGCGCTCGATGACCAGCGGGCCGCGCAGCATCCCGCGCACGATCGACGGCAGCTCCGAGGGTTCGGACCGGTCCGTGACGGTCACGCGCAGGGTGCCCGGACCGTGCGGTTCCTCGACCACCGCGGTGGCGCTCGCCCGGTCCGCCACCCGGTCGAGCCAGTACCGCTCGTCGATCAGGGCCGCGTGCACGTCCCGGACGTGGTGGTCCAGCTCGGTGGTGAAGGCGAAGGACTTCGGCATGAGCTGCACATTATCGGCCCGCCCGGACCGTTGACAGGGCTCCGCCCCGATGCAACACTGAACCTAATGGTTCAGTATTCGAGTCTCGATGCCACGTTCGCGGCGTTGTCGGACCCCACCCGGCGCGGGATCCTCCAGGACCTGCGTGCCGGACCGGCCTCGATCAGCGACCTGGCCGCCCGGTACCGGATGACGCCGACCGGGATCACCAAACACGTCCGGCTACTCGAGGAGGCAGGTCTCGTCGTCACCGAGAAGAAGGGCCGGGTGCGCTACTGCCGGCTCGGCACCAACCCGCTCGAGCGGGAGGCGGACTGGATCCGCAACCACCAGCAGATGATCGAGGGCCGCATGGACCGCCTCGCGGAGTTCCTCGACCGAACGAAAGGAACGTCATGACCACCACGAATCCCTCTGCTCCGCTTGCCGTTACGACGCCCAGCGAGCGCGAGATCCGGGTCGAGCGCGTCTTCGACGCCGACCGCGACCGCGTGTGGGCCGCCTACACCGAGCCCGAACTGCTCGCCCAGTGGTGGGGCCGGGGCAACCGGCTCGACGTCGAACGCTACGAGTTCGAACGGGGTGGACACTGGCGGTTCGTCGAGCACAGCGACGGCGAAACCCACGGGTTCGAAGGGCGATTCCGGGAGATCGCGCCCAAGGACCGCATTGTGCAGTCCTTCGAATGGGACGGGATGCCGGCATACGTCGCCATCGACACCGCGACGTTCGAGGACCTCGGCGACGGCCGCACCCGCGTGGTCACCGTCTCGCAGTTCCACACGCCCGAGGAACGCGACGGCATGCTGAACTCCGGCATGGCCGAGGGTCTCGGCCAGAGCTACGACGCGCTGGACGCGCTGCTCGCCCGGATGTGACCGCCGTCCGGGCTCAGCGCCTCCCCGCGGTGCGGGGCTCAGCGACCGGAGGCGGTGTCGCCCTCCTCGTCGACCTCGTCGGACCCCGTGTCGACGAGGTCGGCGAACGCCGTGCCCGACACCGTCCCCCCGGTCCCGGGCAGGGTCACCGTCGGCCGAGCCCCCGGCTCGTACCGGCGCTGCATCTCCTCCGCCTGTTCCTTCGCGCGGCGCTTCGTGTCCTCGTCGATGTTCTCCAGCGGATCCTCGGGCCTGTGCTCGGTACTCAACGGTTTCGCTCCGATCCCCTCGCGGTGCACCTGGCCGCCGGTCGCCCGGCACCCCTCACGATCCTCCGCATCGGCGCCCGGCACCACCCCCGCCGACGAATCGGCCGAGCCGGGCCGCGGAGACCCCGCGGACCAGTAGGCTCGTGCGCATGGCTGTATCGCCGATCCGAACCCCGAGGTAGGTGGCGCCATGGCGAAGCTCATCCTGGGCCCGGTCCTTCGGCACGTCGGTCGCAGCGACGCCACCGTGTGGGTGGAGACGTCGGACCCGTGCACCGTCGAGATTCTCGGCCACCGGGAGCGCACCTGGACCGTGGCCGGCCACCACTACGCACTGGTGGTGATCGAGGACCTCGAGCCCGGCTCGACCACTCCGTACGAGGTCCGCCTCGACGGCGATCCGGTCTGGCCGCACCCCGACTTCCCCGCGTCCGTCGTCCGCACCCTCAGCGACGACGGGCCGCTCGAACTGGCCTTCGGTTCGTGCCGGTTCGCCACCACGTCCGCCACCGAGAACGACGACAAGCTCGGCGCCGACGCCCTCGACGCATACGCGCAGCGCATGATGACCC
This sequence comes from Rhodococcus sp. ENV425, assembly GCF_002887785.1. Lineage (NCBI taxonomy): Bacteria > Bacillati > Actinomycetota > Actinomycetes > Mycobacteriales > Nocardiaceae > Rhodococcus > Rhodococcus sp. ENV425. The sequence continues at coordinate 31,245 of NZ_PCZU01000097.1, read as the reverse complement.
GGACCCCGGACCGGTGGCCCGACGCGCTGCTGCTCCTCGGCGACCAGGTCTACGCCGACGAACTGTCCGAACAGACCCTCGCGCGGGTCCGCGAACACCACGACCTCGACGAGCCTCCCGGCCCGCAGGTCCGCAACTACGAGGAGTACACCTGGCTCTACGCCGAGTCGTGGTCCGATCCGCACGTGCGGTGGCTGCTGTCCACCGTCCCCACGTCGATGATCTTCGACGACCACGACGTGCACGACGACTGGAACACCTCGCAGTCCTGGCGCGACGAGGTCGAGGCCACCTCGTGGTGGGAGGAACGCATCGTCGGCGGGCTGGCGTCGTACTGGGTGTACCAGCACCTCGGCAACCTCGACCCCGTCCAACTGGCGGAGAACGCGCTGTACCAGCGCGTCCGGAAGGCAGACGGGGACGCCGAGCCGCTGCTGCGCGAGTTCGCGTCGGCCGCGGACGAGGAGGCCGACGGCGCGAAGGGCGCCCAGTGGTCCTACCGGCGCGACCTCGGGAGGGTGCGACTGCTCGTGATCGACTCGCGGTGCGGGCGGGTCCTGTCCGGCGGCCAGCGGGAGATGGTCTCGGACCCGGAGTTCTCCTGGATCGAGCGGCAGACCCAGGGCGACTACGACCACCTGCTCGTCGGGACGTCGCTGCCGTGGCTGCTGCCGCGGGCGCTGCACGACCTCGAATCCTGGGACGAGCGGCTCGCCGCCGGGGTGCGCGGGAATCGGGTCGCCCGCTGGGCGGAGACCGTCCGTCGCGGCGCGGATCTCGAGCACTGGGCGGCGTTCCGCGACTCGTTCGACCGGCTCGCCCGGCTCTTCGCCGACATCGGCCGGGGCCGTTGCACCGAACCGTCCGGCCGTCCCCCCGCGACGATCTGCGTGCTCTCGGGCGACGTGCACCACGCCTACGTCGCGCAGGCGCGGTTCCCGGATCCGATGCCGACCCGCGTGTACCAGCTGACCTGCTCGCCGCTGCACAACTACGTGCCCGCCGCGGTCCGGGCGGTGTTCCGCATCTCCTGGAGCCGGGCGATGGAACGGACCGTGCGCTTCGCGCTCGGGCGCGTGTCGGAGGTGCCGCCGGTGCCGATCGAGTGGACCAAGGCGACGGGACCGTTCTTCGGCAATCAGATCGCGACGCTGCGCCTGGCCGGCCGCGCCGCGCATCTGGTGCTGGAACGGGCCGGCCGGGTCCCGCACGGTCCCATCGGCTTCACCACCACCGCCGACCTCGTGCTGTCGACGCCGGACGAGACCACGTGACCCTGCGGACCGCGAGGCGGGTCCGGTGACGGGATCCGGCACGCGTTCCTGGTGGGGCTGGGGCACGGTCGAGGACGCGGTGCGCGGCGCCGAGCTGCGGGACCTGGTCGACCGTGCCTCGGCCCTGCTGCCCGGCGCCGACCTCACGGACCACCCGCCGCCCGACGTGCCGTCGCTCGGACTGCCGCCCCCGCGGATCGTTCCACCGGATTCCCTTGCGGCGCTGTGCTCCTCCGACCCGACGGACCGGGCCGCCCACACCCACGGGCGCGCGTTCCGGGATGTGGTCCGGAACCTGCTCGGCGACCTGCGCCATCCGCCCGACCTCGTCGTGCGGCCGACCGTCGAGGGCGAGATCGTGGACGTCCTGGACTGGTGTGCCCGGGTGCACGTCGCCGTGATTCCGTTCGGCGGCGGCACGTCCGTCGTCGGCGGTGTCGAGCCGCGGCTCGACGGCGACTTCTCCGGTGCGGTGAGCCTGGATCTCGGTGCCCTCGAAGGAGTTCGGGAGATCGACCGCACGAGCCGGGCGGCCCGCATCGGGGCGGGCACCCTGGGTCCCGCGCTCGAAGACGAACTGCGCCCGTCCGGTCTGACGCTGCGCCACTTCCCGCAGTCGTTCGAGTTCTCCACGCTGGGAGGCTGGCTGGCCACGCGTTCGGGAGGCCACTTCGCGACCGGATACACCCACATCGACGACCTGGTGGAGTCGATGCGGGTCGTCACCCCGGCGGGCACGTGCGAGTCGCGTCGCCTGCCCGGCTCGGGAGCGGGACCGTCGCCGGATCGCCTGTTCCTCGGTTCGGAGGGGGTCCTCGGTGTCGTCACCGAGGCCTGGATGCGGCTGCATCCGCGCCCCCGGTGGCGAGCGGACGCGTCGGTGCACTTCACCGACTACGGAGCGGCGGTGGCGGCGACCCGCGCCGTCGCCCAGTCCGGTCTCCGGCCCACCAACTGCCGGTTGCTGGACCCCGTCGAGGCGTTCGTCCACGCGGCCACGCCGTCGGCGGGCGGTGTCCTCCTGCTCGCCTTCGAGTCGGCCGATCATCCCGTGGACGCCTGGATGGACCGCGCCGTCGAACTGTGCCGCGGGCACGGCGGCACCCTGCCGGAAGCGCCGCGGCGCACCGGCTCGGCCGGCGACGAGAGGGACACGGACGCCGCGGGCAGGTGGCGGTCGTCGTTCCTGCGCATGCCGTACCTGCGCGACGCCCTCGCCGCGCGGTCGATGATCGTCGAGACCTTCGAAACCGCCTGCACGTGGGACACATTCGATTCTCTTCGGGCGGCGGTGCACGACGCCGCGAACGACGCGATGCGCCGGGCGGGCGCGACGGGGGTGATCGCGTGCCGATTCAGCCACGTGTACCCGGACGGCCCCGCACCCTACTTCGGCATCTACGCCGCGGGCCGGTGGGGCAGCACGGTGGCCCAGTGGGACGACATCAAGGTCGCCGTGTCGGAGGCGATCCTCGCTGCGGGCGGCACGATCACCCATCACCACGCGATCGGCCGGGATCACCGGCCCTGGTACGACCGTCAACGCCCCGAGCCGTTCGCGGCGGTCCTGCGGGCGGCCAAGTCGGCTCTCGACCCGGCGGGCATCCTGAACCCGGGGGTCCTGATCGGCCCGGTGGCATCCGCGCCGGACGGCCCTACGTCGTCGTGAACCGGTCCATGATCGAGCGGGCGCAGCGCACCACGGTGTCGCGGTCGTACGAAACGACGTAGTCGAACTCGCGGTCGAGGTCGGCGGTGCCGCGATGCAGGTCCACGGCCGACAGCACGCACGCGAAGTGCGGGCCGAGGACGACGACGTTCCACTCCTCGACGAGCTGGTCGTCCGGGTCGAGCGGCGCGTGGTGGATGCCCGCCTCCGCGTAGTGCCCGAGGCCCACGCCGTACACCCCGGCGTACGCGATCCGGTCCGCCATGTACTGCCACCGCGCGCGGGTGCGCTCACCGAAGTGCCGGGCGTACTGGAAGGTGCCGAGCACGATGGTCTCCGGGCCCGCGGCGCCGGCCTGCTTCTCGAGATTCGTGCTCATCGCGACCAGGAGGCGCTTGAGGCTGCGCACGGGCCGGCGCCCCACCGAGGCGATCGCGAACGGGGTGCGCGCCTCCTCCGGGCGGACGCTGCGGACGGGTGCGGGCGGGAAGGGGTCGATCCCCTCCTCGTCGAGTTGTTCCGGGGTGTCGACGGCGGGGTACAGCGCGCCGAGGCCGTACGTGGCCCCGAGCCCCAGGGCCCGTCGCCGGCACAGTTCCGAGTCGACGCCGTCCGCGATCACGAGCGCGCCCGTCCGCTCGACCTGGGCGGCCACGGCGTGCGCGGTACGGGCGGTGTCCGTGTCCGCACGATGGGCCAGCAGCCGCGCCGCGAGGATGATCACGTCCGGTTCGACGAGCGGCAACAGGGCCAGGGACTGCGGACGCGACCCGACCTCGTCGACCGCGACGACCTTGCCGCTGCGGCGGGCATCGGCCACCGCGCGCAGCGTCCGCGACGGGTTGGCCGTCAGGGACTCCTCCGTGATCACCACGATGTCGCGCCGCAATCCCTCCGAATCGGGAACGTCGAGGCTCTCGACCGACTCGAGGTCCATCGCCACCAGCGCGGGTACGTTCCGGACCGGCCTCGACTGCGCGACCGACCACTTGAGCCGGTCGAGGTGCCACTTCTCGCTCATGGTCCGCGCCGCGACCCGCAGGGCCTCCGCGGTGGCGAGCGGCCCGTCCGCGGGGCCGCGCAACTGGACCTCCACCGCCGCGAGCGCGCCCGAGTCCAGCCGGCGCACCGGCGCGTAGGACGGCGTCACCTGCAGGCCTGCGGCCTCGGGATCCGCGTGCCGGGTGGGGTCGGAGAGGACGAACACCATGACCCCAGCGTCGCATGCGCGACCCGCTGCGCAAAGGCCGGTGCGGGCGACGGGCCCGGTCCCGACCTTCCCCAGCCGGGACCGGAGATCACACGACGGCGACCAGCACCGCGGCCAGCCCGCCGACGAGCAGCACCACCGAGATCCCGATCAGGAACGACCCGGCGATCGACGCCGCCACCAGTCCCCCACCGAGGCCGAAGAGCGTCAACAGAATCCACCCGACCCCGGGGCTCTCGACGAGCGGGGCGGCCCGCTCGGAGGACGCGGTTCGCTCGGAGGACACGGTTCGCTCGGAGGACACGGTGGGGGATGCCGGTCTGGTCGCCATGGTCACGTCCCAACCTCGTGCGCACCGCACAGTCGTCGCCCGACCGTTGCTGCTGATGCTCCTGAGCCTGACGTGCTTGAGCATGCCCCCCTACGGTGACATTCCCACCCCTGCCGACATCACCGAACGGCAACAAACGGTCACGAATGAATAACAGACCCGGGAGGGTCTGCCTCGGATCCGGCGCCTCTCCGGGGGGCCCCGGTTCCGGTGAGGTTCGGTTCCGGAGAGGTTCGGTGCCGGAGAGGTTCGGTGCCGGAAGAGGTTCGGTTCAGCCCTCGGACGTCCCGCACGGGGCGAGTTCGAACACCGGGTGGCGGTCGGCCTCGGCCGCGAATTCCTCCGGGGAGGCATTCTTGTCGGCCTGGAAGTAGTCCCGGGTCGCGGATGCGATGGCCACGTACTTCTGCAGGACGGGTCCGGCCTCCCGCGCCGACACCTCCCGGATCGTGTAGTGACGGGTGCGGAACCTGCGGGTCAGGCCGATGCGGCCGGAAGCGCGCGCGTTGAGCACCCAGGGCACCACACCGTAGGGCGCTACCAGCCAACGTCGGCCCGCATGCTCGACGACCGTGACCGGGTTGGCGCGCTTCCGGCCGGTGCGACGACCCCGGGTGGTCAGCAGGTACGAGTGCGGGACGACGCCGGCCCGGACCAGCGCGCTCATCAGGGCGTTCTCCAGGCGATGAGCCCGGCCCCTGCGATACCGGCGGATCGGCCGCGCCGCGCCGGGGCGGTTCCCGGCGCCGGGCCCCTCGTCCGGAACCGGACGGTCGGGCTGGGCAGGGGAATTCACATCGCGGGAACTCACATCGCGCTCCTTTGCGCCGGAGATCGGGCGAGCAGGGTGCACGACTCCCACCACGGCCGCCGTCGTCGGATTCGTCCCACCGGAGATTTGCCCCCGGGCGCGGAAATGTCAACCTGCCCGAGACAGGTCGGTGACCGGGCATCGGGCGGGCGGGCATCGGCGGGCCGACGCCCCGGGTGCCTAAGGTGGGCCGCACAGGTGACCGCGGCGTGCCGCGCGGTCGAATCGAGGAGGAACCGACGATGAGTGCACGTACTCCCAGCGATCGCACCCCCAGCCAGTGGGAGGAGATCACCGCTGCCGATCCCGCGCATTCCACGTGGTACGTGGAGCGTTTCCGGTCGATGGCGGCGGAGGGCAAGGACATCGTCGGGGAGGCACGCCTGGTCGACGCGATGCTCGGCCGCGGCGGACGGGTCCTCGACGCGGGGTGCGGACCGGGCCGGCTCGGTGGCTATCTGCACGATGCCGGTCACGTGGTGGTCGGCGTCGATGTCGATCCGGTGCTGATCGCCGCCGCGGAGGAGGATCATCCCGGTCCGACCTGGCTCGTCGGTGATCTCGCCGAGCTGGATCTGCCGGCCCGCGGGGTCGCGGCCGATTTCGACGTCATCGTCTGCGCGGGCAACGTGATGACGTTCCTGGCGCCGTCCACCCGGGGTGCGGTACTGGCGAGCTTCGCCCGTCATCTCGCGCCCACCGGCCGGGCGGTCGTGGGGTTCGGGGCCAACCGGGGCTACGAGTTCCCGCAGTTCCTCGCCGACGCCGCAGCCAACGGTCTCGTGGTGGACCTGAAGCTCTCGACCTGGGATCTGCGCCCGTTCACCGACGAGTCCGAGTTCCTGGTGGCGGTGATGTCGCGCGCGGACTGATCGCCGGCGTCGGGGCCGGACCAGCAGGCCCCCGATCACATCCCGCTGGATGTGTCCTCCCTCACACCGTGTTACCCGTCGGTAGGAGCCGGGTAGCCGAATCGTGTCACGTCGGTGAGCCCCATCGATGACATCGACCGAAGGAGCGAACGCACGATGACCAAGACCGACACCGCTACATTGCTCACACAGCTGCGAGCACTGCTCGACCTGACCAACACCGAGATCCAGGTCGCCGAGACCCGCATTCCCCAGGCCCGCACCGACGCGGTCCGCCGCGAACTGACCGAGAACGCCGCCAACGGCCGGGCCCGCGCCGAAGCCATCGAGCGCACCATCCGTGAGCTGGGCGGACTGCCCGACGTCATCGGCCCGTTCGTCGGCCGCGCCGCCGCCGCGGTGAAGGCCATGGCCGAACAGGCCCAGCCGTTCGACGAGGCACTGCTGGGCGACCTCGCGCTCGAGCACCAGCTACTCGACCGCGCCCGCTACCTCAAGGCCCTCGCCACGGCGGCCCAGGCCCCCGCGGTCGTCGGCCTGGCCGACCGGCTGATCACCGCCCACAGCGCGACCGTGGAGTGGCTGACCACCGTCCTGGCCGAGGATGCGCTCGGCGGACCCGCCGCGCTGCGGCGCACCCCGCTGCAGGCCGCCGCGGGCGCCGCGGTCCGCATCGTCAACCTGCCCGTGACGTGGTCCACGCGCGGTATCGACCGCGCGATCGACGCCGCCCGCTCGACGCGGCCCGCCCTCGGCGCGCTGCTGGCGCGCGGCGCCCACGCC
>NZ_PCZU01000097.1:0-24239 GCF_002887785.1 Rhodococcus sp. ENV425 | reverse complement strand
GCCGGGACGCCGCGCTCGAGACCGCCGAACGGATCACCCGCCGCGAAGGTGCGGACGGGACCGCCCGGGCGATCCACACGGCCCGCAGTGCCACCGGGATCCTCACTGCCGAGGAACTCCCGATCCCCGACTACGACAGCCTCAACGTCTCCCAGGCGGTCGCCGCCGTCAAGGAACTGACCGAACCGGCCGACGTGCGCGCGATCGTCGCGTACGAGGAGGCCCACAAGAACCGGCACGGCGTCGTGTCGGCCGCCCAGACCCGCCTGGCCGCCATCGCCCAGGAGGTCGTCGGGCTCCACTGATCACACGCCCCAGGAGATCGCCGGGTTCCGCGTCGCGGGGCCCGGCGGTCACTTGTGAGCCGGGCAGTCCCGCGCGGGCGGGAATCTCCCCCGGTCCCATTGCGTACGTGGATGATTCGACGCACCGCGCAACCGGCTGCGAATCCCGGTGCCGGAAGGGATCAACCACGAACCACAGGACCCCCGGGCACCCTTGTCCCGGAAGCATCCGGTTTCGGACGTCGGCGGCACACCGAGGAATCTGCCGCCTCACCCCACGTCTCGTCGCGACCCGCGGCGGGACGAGACGGCAGGCGGTGGGATGATGACGGGCGTGCCGATGCCCTCACCGCTCCCCGTCAAGAACGGGGTCGGACCGACGCGCCTGCGCGTCCCGACGTCCGGTCCGTGGGCAACGATCGCCGCGTACGTCGTCGCGAGGTTCGACCACCTGGACGCCGACGACCTGTACCGGCGGTTCGACGCCGGCGAGATCGTGGGCTCCGACGGCAGTGCGATCGGTCGCGGAACCGCGCTGGGCGCGCATCGGTTCGTCTGGTACTACCGCGATCTGCCGGTGGAGGAACCGATGCCGTTCCACGAGGAGATCCTGCATGTCGACGACGACCTCGTCGTGATCGACAAGCCGCACTTCCTCCCGACCACTCCGGGCGGACGATACCTGCGCGAGTCCGCGCTCGTCCGGTTGCGGACCCGCCTCGACAACCCGGACCTGACGCCGATCCATCGACTCGACCGAGCGACCGCCGGCCTGGTGATGTTCTCGGCCCGTCCCGCGACGCGCGGCGCATACCAGTCGCTGTTCGAAAAGCGGCGGGTCGTGAAGGGTTACGAGGCGGTGTCGGCGCGACCGCCCGGGTGGGACCCGGACGCACCGGCGCTTGCCGGGCGCGCCCTGCCCATCGTCTACCGCAACCACATCGAGGCGCGGCGCGGGGAGTTACGGGTGGTCGTCGACAACTTCCGTGAGCCCAACGCCGAGACGGTGGTCGATGTGAGTGGGACCGGCGTGAGCGCCTCCGGACGTGCTGTGCTGCACACGGTTCTGCGTCCACACACCGGACGGATGCACCAGTTGCGGGTGCATCTGGCAGCGCTCGGCGCCGGGATCCTGGGCGACCGTTGGTATCCCGACCTGCTGCCCGAGGCCCCGGACGATCATTCCCTCCCACTCCAATTGCTCGCGCGGGAATTGGAGTTCAGCGATCCGCTGTCGGGGACGCCGCGAAGGTTCGTCACCCGCCGGACGCTGTGCGAGGCACCCGTGTCGGGGCGCTGAGCGCCGCGCGCGTGCGGCCGGGTGGCGTCGCGCTCGGCAACCCGGTGGACGCGACGGCCGAGGTCGTCGCCCGGCTCGAGCAGTTGCGACGCGAGAAGAAGCGGTCGGCGCGGCGCATCGCCCTCGCGCCGGCCACGGCATCGGGCACATCCACCGCATCGTCACCGACACCGGCTCGTGAGCAGACGCCGAGCCGGTGTCACCAACGTCGTGGCCTCATACATCTAGACGTTGAAGCGGAACTCGGCGCTGGGCGTTTGCTGCATACGGCTATCGTTGGAAACTCATCCCCACCTGCACCTTCCTCCGCTGGCACCGTTGGCGGGGATCGACTTCGAGCGAAGCTACTGCGGACATACTGCGGACGGAAGGCATGAGGAGACTACGCGCTCGTAGTCTGCAGGCGTTCGCTTATCGTTCCGTGGTATTCCCATACCGAAGATCATGGACGTGAAAGAAGTGGTGGCTACCTCCAAGCCCGGGGACGTCCGTACGTAAAAGCAATCGGCAGGTACTCCCGAGTGCGAAGATTGCGCGATGGAAACCGAAACCCCGGTGGTCGCCGACCTCTACTTCTATAACCAGGACCCCAAGAAGGGCCCGGAATGGGCATGGGTACTCATTAAGGATGGCAAGGTCATCGCGGTCCTGACCGTCAAGCGCGGCAGGCGTGCCGCGTGTGATGGAACCATATTCCCGCCGCGGGCAGTCATAGCACTGTTGTGTGGAACCCAGGTCGACGGAAGAGTCACTCCTCCACTCATTGAACATGCATGTAAGTACCTCCATGCGAAGCACGGGCTCAGACTGGTCCGCAGTGGGTTAGCGTCCCCCAAGGGGTTACGCGCCGTTGGCGAACTTGTCGGAATTGATCCGGTTGCAGTGCGCAATACGCAATTGCACTCCCTGGAGTCTCCACCAAATCTCTCCTACTTCTGCAACTGTGAGGTTCGGACCATGGATGAAGATGAAGTTAAAGCACTCCATGCCAACTGCGACGATCAATTCTCACAGGCACAGCAACTCTATGACGAATGCCAACTCGAACTGGTCGAATGCAACGTCAAGCTACCTCCAAGGGGCCCATCAGCCTAGACTTCGGATCCATCGGTCTTGGCACGCCGAGCTAAGGACTTCGGATCTCAGCACGAGGAGGAGAGCCTCAGGCGCGTGAAAGTCCGGTGGCCGTATGTGGGAATCCAAGGCCCGCGTCGGTCAAATCGATGCGGCCGTTCGCGTCGAAATCAGCTACGAGCGCTTCACAGGATCGATAGCAACCGTCTCGATGGAACCTGCCGTCGAGATGCGAACTTGAGCTACTCCGACGGACGCAACCTCGTGAAGCACGATCGTGCCATGCCCGTCGCCGCAGGAGTCCCCTACAGTCTCCGTGTGACATGGCAATGGATCGTGACGACAGTTTTTGCAGGTATCGGGGCCGTCCTGGGGCTATTGAACGAATTCCGCCGGCACAGGGATAGGCCACGTCCGGACGTCATGGCCCGGTATCAACGTCGAACGATTGAGTTCCTTGATAAGGGAAAGACCGGGGCCTATATGGGTGGGGTGAAGAACCTTGGGGATGCCACGGCTCGGAATGTAACGCTGACCTCGGACAACTGCGAAGTATCCCCCGGCAAGTTTCCACTCATAGCCGACGAACTGGCGCCCGGCGACGTCGCGGAATTCGATTTCGACTGCGACCAGCTGGACGAGGCATGGGTAACAGTCACGTGGACCAGCGGGCCACAGCATCGTCGTCGGCAGTACGTATCTTGGAGCCCCCTCACATACCCCAGTGAGGTGGCACTAATCAGGGAGGCTCAGACTCACTTCTCCTTCTGGCGAAGACTGGCAATAAGAGCCCTGGCAGGACCGGTGGCAAGTCCGTACACCATCTCCTCTGTGTCGTTCAGATCCGATCGCCGTGTTGTAGACCGCCTCAAGCGAACAGTCCAGCGTGTAGACAGGAACGGAATGCGGATGCGCGTTGCACGCCGTCTCTCAGAGTGGCGTCCCTCCTACCTCACCGGCCGGGACCCGCAGGCCGTTTCTGACACAGGGCCGTGACCTCGCTTGACCGTCGGGTTATTACACTCCCTGCGCATGAACGATGATCTGAACGAATTCGCGTCCCAGATCGGCTATACCGTCGAAGAGAGGGATGGAGTCTGGCTGATCTCGCGCGGGCGTCCAGGATCGCAGAAGCCCGTGCAGTCCTTCCGGGAAACAAATTCCGTGAGGGATTGGCTGGAGGAACGTGCGCGGTCCGCGGTCTGGAATCTCGATGTGGAGGACCCGGCGGTGACCGTGCGCAACCCGAATGGATCCGGCGTGACGACCACTGTTGAGATCACTGATACGGAGAATCCGGATGCTGGTGCAGTGATGCTCAACGGCGGGGTGTGCAGCAGTTTACCGAGTGGGGAAATCTCCAGCTTCTACGTTCTGACGGATGAACCGCCGGCCGTCGGATTCTGGTATCGGTAACAGATGGACAGCACAGCGCCCCGGATCTGCTACCCGTGGTTGTAGAGATCGCTGTATCTGGTCTCGATCCACAAGACATGGAACACATCCCCTGCACGGAATCCGACAAAAGGGAGGTTGCCGTCGTGGCGGAATACCGTATACCGATCCTGGGCGAGTTCCTCGGGAGGACTCGGCTTGATTATCCGACTCGGCAGCTTCTCGGTCCCAAGCCCATGCTTGTCGTGGCTCTGCAGCTCAGTCCATGTGAGTTTCGCACGCTTTTCCCATTTCACGAGAAACGAGCGGCACTGCTGTTCGGACATTTCCTCCACGCCCCAGCCGGGCTGGGAGTGGCGCAGGCACAAGACAGGATGCCCGGACGAGGTTGTCCGGGCCTCCGGTGGATCCGGTGACGGCTTCCGTGCTGGGGGCCTTCCGCGTCGCTGCTTATCACCCATCGGTGGAGAGCGGGATTGAAGCGAAGAACGATGCGATCGATTCCCGGGGGATTACCCTTCCTCGCGCCTCGGCTTCGAATGCATCGCGCCACGGCGGCTCTCGATGGGTGCGCTCCCGCAGCGCCCACGCGGCCAAGGATCCATAGCGATCCCAGACATCGATCAGAAAATCCTCGATCTCCTTGAAGTCGTCCCAGTCGAAGTCCTCCAAAGCCGGATCCGGATCGATCGGAGACTTCCCGTAGTCCTTGAAGGCGTGATACACGGACCGGACCACCGGACCGTGAGCCCATGCCTCGAGCTCGTCGCCGAACAGAGGTTCGCCGACGCTACCGAGTCGATGGCCCTGTGCGTAGTAGAGCAGCTTCTGGAGCTTCAAGTTCGATACTTCGGCATCGATGTTGTCCGCCCAGGCAATGAACCAACGGGCAATGTCGATGGCCCTGTATGTACGCATCGTCAAGCCCCCTTCTGTGGACAGCACCGTGGACGGAAGCCGAGGAATCGCGGCTGATCGTATGTATACCTGATCGCTACGACACCCAATCGTACTTCCCACCAAAATGCCGCGAGCAACGGGCCTCCTCGGATCTGGATGAGTACATCAAGTCGGTTCATGCCGACCATCTCGAAACACTGACCGCCTCTGGTGTCAACGTTGCCGCATCGATAGAGCCACCAGGCGCTTTCGCTCCTGCCTCCACTGCAGCAACGGGACGCCGGCCGCGGCCATCCGCTTCCGATCCACAATCGGATGCTCCCTCTTCGGCGCAGTGTCGACCCAACCCTGCTCCACCGCGTACTGCTCGGCCGCGGCCAACAACCGCTTCCACCGGCCCAGCCGGCACACCGCGTCCTCCACCTCAGCCGGGACCGAATCGTAGAACTCCCGCACGAACGCCAGATCCCGACGATCGTCGTGCCACTCCGGATCGTTCGGATCGAGGTACTTCGCCGGCAGTCCCGCAACCGTGGTGGAAGTCCCCACGGTTGCGGCACTGCGAGCTCGCCGCCGCGCCGACGTCACTCCCCCACCGTCCAACCCAGCGCAGCCATCGCCCGCGGCGTCAAACCCAACGCATCGGAGGCGTGCCGGGCCTCCTGCGCCACCCACGCCGACCCCTCGTCCGCGAGCAACTTCGTCTCGTACGCCACGAGCAACGCCACCGTTCCGGACGCCGTTTCGTCCCATTGGGTGGCCTGCGGCGACTGCCACAGCTCCTTCCAGCGGGCCTTCTCCGTCCTGGACCATTGCCGGCCAGCGGGGATCTTCGGCACCGGCAGATCACAGCCCTCCTTCGGCAGCACCACCAGAGCAGCGCGCTGAGCTGGGGAATTCGGTCGTCGATGCGCCCTCGAGTTCGGGGCACTGTGGTTCCTCTGGGGCGGCAACGTAGAGCCTCCTTCGTTCGGTCCGTTTGAGTTGTTCGGTACGCGCACCCTTTTCTCACCTCCCCCGCGGTCGGGGAGGGAGGGGTCTTGGGGGTCACCCCCCACCCCTCGGGCGGTCAAGAGCGGTGGCGTCCGGTGATCCAGGTGTTCGACGGGCTGGATTTCTGGGTAGCTAGGGTTGATCTTGGTTGCCGTTCTCCCCCGTCCGGCGGCCGTGGCCCCGTCGGTGGCTCCTCACAGAGGCCGGCGGGGCTTCTTGATGGGGTCATCCGAAGAGGCCTCCGATGCTCATCTGGGCGAGGGCATCGCGTCGGAGTTCGCGTTCGATCTTCTTGCCGACCTTGTCGGGGTCCATGCCGTAGTTGGTGATGGTGTGGCCCTGGCGTGGTTGGGTTGCGAGTGCGCGGGTGATCTGGGCGAGGCCGCGTACTTCTTCGAGGACGGCGGTGTCGACTCCGCCGGCCCCGGCCCGAAGCGCTGCCAACTCCCGCATCTCGCGGTCGTAACGCCGCTTGTCCTCCGCGGTCTGCACCCACTCCGTCTCACCGGAGAGGTTCAGACCGGCCATGCCGTGCGGCAGCGGACCACCGGCATCGCGGAGCACCGCCGGGATCCGGAGGCTGTTCACCAGCTCTTCGAGCCAACCCGGCGAGCCCGGGACGACCGGACCCTGGGTGGCGATCTCCGCATCGGAGAACGTCGGCGCGACCGCCGGACCGACCTGCTGCTGGGCGATCATCGCCGGGATCCCGGTCGTGCCGATGCCCTCCAGGAGCGGGCCGCCGATGTCCCCGGAGCCGAACAACAGCTTCGGCACGAACCCGATCGGCGAATCCTCGAGCCCGAAGGTCTCCAGGACGCCGCCGGCGAAAACCTCAGCCAGTTCGAGGCCGACCGCGCCGAGCGACTTCACACCCGACCCGGAGCCGGAACCGCCCTTGCGGCCCTCGTCGCGCGCGTTGAGGGCCTTCTGCAAATCGAGGTCGGCGGCCAGGCGCTCGTTGTCGGTCGAGCGCGGATCGGCGTAGACCGCGTTGCGGTCCTTCTCGGCCTCCTTCACCGCCTGCTCGAGTTCGACGAGCCGGATCTGATCGTCGGTCATCCGGCCCCGCAGCGCCGGGGCCGCGGGTGCGAGCTCGTCGCGCTGCTCGACCTGCTCCTCTCGCAGTGCGTTGATCGCGGTCTGCAGCTTGTCGTCGGCCTCGTCGCGTTCGAACTTCGTCGACTCCGGATCGGCCCAGACGTCGTTGCGGTCCCAGCGTGCTTCGTCGACCGCGCGTTCGAGGCTGCGCAGCCGCAGCTCCTCGTCGGTCAGGTTGGTCAGCAGCTCCGGCGCCTCGGGGGAGATCGACGCCCCGGACTCGGCGGCGCGCTTCTTCTCCTCGAGTTCGCGGACCTTCGCCTCGGCCTGGGCGACCTTGTTCTCGGCCTGGTCCTTGTCGGCCTGCGACTTCTTCGGATCGTTCATCGCCTTGTCGCGACTCTCGATCGCCTGCTGCACGGAGATCCGCGCCGAATCGAGCTTCAGATCGTCCTGCTCGTCCCACGTCTCCCGGTTACGCGGACGCCGCCGCTCGTACCCGCCACCGGTGGACGAGTCGTCCCCGGGTGGGACGAACGCCGAGACCGGCAGGTGCCATTTCAGTGGCAGGTTCGGATCGTCGGCACCGAGAGTGGAGTGCCCGAAGACGACGCCGGCGCCGCCCGATTCGAACGGTGTGCCGTCGAGGGTGGCGGCCATGTGCGAGTACATGCCGCCGCCGCCGCGCATGACGCCGATGTTCAGTGCCGACCGTGGACCTGGCCCGTCCTCGAAGCCGAGGGCGTTGAAATCGGACTCGGTGGTGAACCAGCGCGTGTTCGGGTCCCGGCCGGTGAGCATGGCGTAGCCGGCCGAGACGTAGCCGGAGCAGTCCCACGACGGGGAGCCGACCCCGCCGTACTGGTACTCCTTGCCGGACTCGCCGCGCAGGAACGACACGGTGCGGTCCACGGCGATGCGGCCGCCGGTCTCGAAGCCCGGGAGCTTCGGGAACGTGCCGGCGTTCATCATCGCCAGCTCGCGGTCGTACTTGTCGGACATCTCGCTGCGGATGACCCACTCGCCGCCGTCGACCATCGCGATCGCAGCTCCGCTCGGGTCGACGGCGTAGATCCCGTCGGTGCGTTCGGTGCCCGGCCCGGTGGTCGGCATGCGGCCGCCGCCGAGGAAGCCCGGCAGGCGGCCGCCGTCGGCACGCCCCATCCGGCGGTTGTATTCCTCCTGGGTCAGGGACAGTCCGGCCGCGCCCATCGCCTCCGGCGACCAGGAGCCGAAGGTGGAGGCGGCGTTGCGAACCTCGCGGATGTTGACGGTGATCGTGGCGTTGCGCTCGCGGGCGGCCTTGTCGATGGCGTCCGAGACGACCTGCGCATCCCGCAGCGCCTGCTGAATGAGCAGCAAGACTTCGGAGTCGACCTTGGTCTCGTCGATCTTCGACAGTTCGGCCAGGGTGACGTCCCGGCCGGCGAGGAAGTCGTCGATCACCGCCCCGACCGCGGGGTCGACCTGGGTGGTGTCGATCTCGCGGAGCTTGGCCAGCACATCGTCGTTGGTGGCGACGAACCTCGTGGCGTCGGCGTCGATCTTCGGGACCGCCTCGACACCGCCGACCTCGAGCAGCTTGGCGAGCACTGCGTCGAGGCCGGACTGCGCCAGGCCCGTCTCGGCCTCGACGCGGAACGTGGTCACCCCGTTCTCGGTGATCTTCTCGACCTTGAATCCCAGCTCCTCGAGCCGGGCCCGGGCATCGTCGGTGAGTGCATCGACCTCGACGACCTTCGGCTCACCTGGGGCGAGTGCATCCAGGCTGGTCTTAATCACCCCGAGTTCGGCGGTGACGCCGTCGGCGCCGGCCAGCTTCGCCGAGATCGTGAACGCGTTCTCGTTGTAGCCGAGCATCCGCGCCATCGTCTCGATCTCGCCGGCGCTGAGTCCGACCGCGGTCGCGAGCTGCGTGAACTGCTCCCGGTTCTGGGCGAGCTTGGGGCCCATATCGGCCCCCGCGGCGGCCGCGTCCGCGGTGGCGTCGCGGATCGCGAGCAGCTGCTTGTAGAGGGCGGCGCCGTTCTCGGTGGAGCTGTTGACCTCACCGTTGGCGCCGACCAGCGCCGCACCCCAACCCTTCGACCGGTCCCACGCCTCCTGCGTGGCCTCCGCCGTCTCCCGGACGACTTCGTTGTAGGCGGCCGTCGCCTCCTGCAGATCCGGCGGGATCCCGGCGAGCGCGTCGAGCGCCCGCTTCAGGGACGAGGACTTCGCATCCGCATCCGCCGCTTCGTCGGCCATCAGCGCGAACGCCTCGGCCAGCTCGTGCGCCCCGGGGGTGACCCGGCGGGCCGCCTCCTGCTGATCGAGCAGCGTCTTGCGCAGCCCGTCCAGTTGGTCCGCGGCGAGCTGCCCGCCCTCGCCGGAGTCGATGAGCTGCTGCCGGAAGGTGTTCCACTCCGCCTGCGACCCGCCGACCTTCTGCGCCACCTGCGCGGCCGACAGGCCGGTACCCTCGATCGCCTCCTGCGCCCGGCGGTTCGCCAGCGCAACCTCGTCCATCTTGAACGAGATGTCGTCGGTCGAGTCCCCGAACTTGATGATGTCGCCGACAACGTCGCTGAAGACGTTGTTCCACTTCGCATCGTTCTCACCGGCGGTCGCGAAGGCCTCCGAGACGCCGTTGACCTGTTCGGTCAGCTGCCCGAACACGGTGTCGTCGATGACGCCCTTGTTGGCGACGAGGGTGCTGAAGGTGTCGGACTGGGACTGCGCCACCCTCTGCAGCGCCTCGTCGTACTGCTCCGACAGCTGACGGGCCTGCTGGATGTTGCCGATCAGCGACGACATGGCCAAGCCTGCCGCGGCGATCCCGACCATCCACGGCCCGCCGAGTGCGTTGACCGCGCCCATCGCCGCGGTCCCGAGACCGCGCGCACCGGCGGCGGCGACGCCGCCGACCTGCCCGCCGAAGGTGACGGCGGCAGCACCCGCGTTACGGAAGGCGCCGACCAGGCGACCGGACTCCGTTGCGGCCTCGCGCTGCCGGTCGGCGATCTCACGGGCCCGACCGGAGACGTTGCGGTAGGCGTCGCCCATCTGCCGCACTGCGGGGACCCGGGCCTCGACCGCGGCCAGGCCGGCCGCCCACTCCGACAGCGGTTCGGCGTTCTCGTTGATCGCTTCGCCGAGACTGTCGTACTCGGACGCGGATGCTGCGGCGAGGGACTGCTGCAGTTCCATCTCGTCGCCGAATCCGGCGAAGGCCTCGCGTCCCTGTTCGATCCACGAGACGAATGTTTCGTCGATGCCGAACGCCTTCATGCCGGCGAAGGCTGCGGCCGTTGCCTGGACTGGGGCGGGCAGGTCGGCGAATGCCCCAGCCAGGTCGCCTGCGAATCCGATGACGGGCTCGATGGCTTCACCGGCGGACTGCAGACCGGACACGATGGCCGGTGTGAAGTCGGTGATGACATCGGCGCCCTTGGAGGCGAGCGATTCGAGCGGGCCGTCGACCACGTCGTAGACCGCGATCGCCAGTCCCTCGGCAGAGTTCTGCACGGCGGACATGGCACCGGGAAGGCCCTGAGTCTTGGCGGCGGCGACCTCGGCTGCGGACCCTTGACGTCCGATCGCCTCGGCAACTCGGTCGAACCCGGGCGCACCCTGCTGCGCTGCGACCATGGCCTGCCGGATCGCATCCGATCCGAACAGGGTGTTCGTCGCCGCCTGGAACTGCTCCTGACTCATATTCTGCGACGCCGTGGCCAGCTGCTCGAACAGCGACCGCATCCCGACGAACTGCTTGTTCTGGTCGTAGACGGTAAGCCCGAGCTCCTCGATCGCTTGTTGGGCAGGTTTTCCCTGATCAGTGAGGGCAAGGAGAGAGGACTTCATCAGCGTGCCGGCATCGGATCCGGTGATTCCGGCATTGGCGAACATCGCCAGTGTGGTGACGGTGTCCTCCATCGAGATCCCGAAACCGTGGGCGACGGTGCCGGCCTGCTGCAACCCCATGGCGATGTCGGTGATCTCCGCCGACGAGGCATTCGCGCCGTTGGCGAGGACATCGGCGGCCCTGCCGGCGTAGTCCGCATCCAAACCGAACGCCTGCAGCGCCTGCGACTGGATCGTCGCGGCCTCGGCCGCCCCGATCTGTGCCGCGGCGGCCAGCTCGAGCGTTCCGCGGGCCGCGGCCATGGACTGCTCGACCGAGAACCCGCCCTTGGCGAGTTCGGTCATCGCCGCCGCAGCATCGGCCGCCGACGCGTCAGCGATGGAGGCGTCGTTGCCGAGCCCCATCGCCGCGTCGCGGACCTTCTGCAGCTGGTCCGCGGTCGCACCCGACACAGCCTGCAGGGTGTTCAGTTCGTTGGTGAAGCTGTTGCCCAGGTCTAGGACCGCCTGGGCGCCCGCCTTGACGCCGAGGGCCACCCCGAGGGCGCCGCCGATCTTTGTGGCGACACCCATCGCCCCGCGCATCCCGGATTCGAGCTGCGCGGGAAACTGCCGTAGATCGGGTGCGACTTCGATGTCGATGCGTCCGCCGGCCATGTGTTAGTCCTCTCCTCTGATCACGGCTGCGAGGCTTGCCGTCGATCCTGTTGCGCGCTGGAGACGCCGGCCGACATCTGCCAGGACGGGCAGCAGAGCCAGCAGTGTGGTGGATCCGACCAGCGGAGATGCCGGGCCTTCCCCGTCTGCAATCCGGATCAGCGCTTGGCACGCTGCGTCCTGGTCCTCGCAGAGCTCGATCATTTCGAGGCAGGCACGTAGGGCCACGTCGTGGAGCCGCAGAGCATCGACCGATGCGGTGGGAATCCCGTCCGCGTCATAGAGAATCACGCATTCTTGGGGGCTCATGGAGCACCGCCCGAGGTGGAGGTGCGGTCGATACGGTTCATGCCGGCCCTACCGTCGGTATCCGATGTCGTTCTGGGGTGCGGGTGTGGTCCCCGAGTTGCCGAAGATCGAGGCCCATACCTCTTCGTCGTCCGGGCGCGGCTCCTCCGGGACGCGCGTGAGCCACTCCCGGACGCGGCTGACGGCCGTTCGTAGTCCCTCGTGGTCGACGACGGCGCCGGGCCAGTCGACGTAGGTTTCGAACAGGTGCTGCGCCCGAGGCAGGCTGACTTCCGTGGCCGCGGCGTGACGGACCCCGAACGGCAGTCGCAGCAGGGCTTCCGGGGGGAGCCCGGAGGCGGTGAAGTCGGGCAGGTCCGCCAAACCTCCGAGGAACAGCTTGGGGGGTTCACCGTTCTGCCGGGTGGCGATGTCCACCAGCAGTGGGTTGATTGCCCGGTAGTCGTCGATCAGCGGGTTGAGGCCGTAGGGGTCGATCAGGACGGTGCGGTTCCGCTCGAACATCGAGCCCAGTTCGATCAGTGCCATGTCAGTGGTCCGTTCGGGTGTATTCGCTGTCGGGCAGCGAGGTGGCGTTGTAGGCCGCGGGGTAGGCGTCCGGTCCGCTGGTGGTGTGTGCTTCCTGCGGTGCGGCTTGATAGGCGGCGGCTCCGACTTCCTCAATGAGTTTGTTGTCGAGGAAGTGTCGGACTACTTCGGCGGGGGTGCGTTCGGGAATGCGGGCGCCGCGGTAGAGCATGGCGGCGGCTTGTCCTCGGCTGGCCGCGGGGATGAATACCGCGGCCGCGGTGACGATGTAGTGACTCATGCTGCTCCTCTCGTTTGGTGGTGGGCGTGGATGTAGGCGGTGACGGCGTCGCGGTCGAACACCCATGCCCCGGAGGCGAGTCGCCGGCCGTCCAGTACCGGGGCGAGGCGCTGCGCGTGGCGCTGTGTGACTCCGAGCATGTGGGCCACCTCCTTCGTCCCGATGTGCTGACAGTTCGAGTCTGGCTGCGGCAGTTCCGATGTCGTGTCGTGTGGTCGGATTCCGGACTGGGTGTGCAGGTTGCGGACGGCGTCCTCGCAGGCTCGAAGCAGCACAACGAATTCCGGTGGTGGTGCGATCGTCTCGCGGCGGTGCGCCCGGATCAGCGAGCGGAGGGCACGCTGAATGTTGATCAGAGCCGAGCCTTGAACCAGGAGGCCGGCGCCGAGGACCTGGACTGCAGGAATGGGTGTGGTCATCGTGGCACCTCCGCGGTTTCGGCGGCGTCGTGCAGTTCGTCGGCGAGGGTGCGGGCCTCGCCGGGGGTAAGGGCAAGCCACAATCCGCACAGGCGGATCAGCACCGGCCTGGTGGCGTGAGGGTCTGTGAGGACCTGGGGTCGGATGTCTCGACCACGGAGTTTCACGGTTCGACCCCCTCGGGTTCACCGACAACGGTGAGGGTGCGCACGGTATCGACGGTCAGCGACGACGGTGGCACGATGTGCACGCTGTGCCTGGTGCCATGGCCGGAAAGTTCGATGTGTTGCTCGATGGCCTGGGCAGGGTCTGCCGGCCAGAGGTGTTCGAACACGCTGTTGCGTTCCGGGATTGCTATGCGGGACCGGATCGGGCGGCCGTCGGAGTAGTGCGGGCCGCGGTAGTGCGGGCGGGCGAGTGCGGCGACCTGCTTCATCAGGTCGTTGAGGGCGTCGAGGATGTACTCGACTGCGGCGTGGGTGTGCTCGTCGAGTTGGTCGCTGAGGGTGTCGGTGGCCCATTCGATGCGGCTGCGCACCAGGTGGGTGGTGTGGATCAGGGCATCGGTCGGTGTGTGGTTCGTGGGTGTGGTCATGAGGCCTTCCTTCTGGGGCGTCCGAGGGGGCGAGGGCTGGGGATGCGGCCGGCCCAGACGCCTTCGGCATGACGACCGGCTTCGGCGGCGACGGTGGCGCAGGCGTTGAGGACGGGGCAGCTTTGGCAGATGGCGGCCGCGGCATGGTGCCGGTAGGCGCGGTCGTCGGCGGTCTCGTGGGTGTTGTCGAGGTCGGCGTCGAACAGCTCGTGTCGGCCGACGCACGCGGCCCCGAGGAGGCGACCGTCGACCAGGTAGAGGAATGCGCTGGGCAGTGTCGATTTCACGGCCATCGTGTGCCGCCTTCTGTTGCCCCGGGCGACTGCGACTGATCGAGGTTGGCGAGTAGGTGTCGAAGGTCTCGGGTGAAGGACTCGGCGACTTCCCGGGCGGTGTCGCGGTCGAAGTACGTGCCATCGATCTTCAGCACGATGTCGAACGCATTCGGCTCTACTTCAACTGTGCAGATCTCAAGCCAGTCGCTACGGCCGCGGAAGAAGTCCTCCGCGGAGACGAAACCCCTCATGGGGATTGGTTGTGCACTGAGGATCAGCAGGGTGGTACGTCCTCGGTTCCACGGGGACCGATCGGTGATCGTGGTGGTAATGCCGAGGGCCGCGAGTTCGGCGACTACGTCCGTATGGGCTGATGGGTCGAAGTCGTATGGCTCGGCGGTGAACGTCAGACGACCGGACGCGTCACGCCATAGGCGGGCATGGTCGAACGTCCGTGAGAGGTACCGTTCGCACAGGCATGCCTGTGCGAGATCGTGACCAGCCGTACAGGGGCGGTCGACGACGGTGAGTGGGCACTCACGACCATCCGTGGGAGTTAATCCGTGCCAGGCGAACATCAGGCGTTCGTGCCGAGTGCTTTCTGTGCTTCTCATCGAGTTCCCGCAATCGTGAGTAGATGGGTGTCTGAAGTGTTTGAAGCGTCTGAATCTGCATGTTTTCCCTGGTCGCCGCTATCTCGGGTTTCGTTCCGTTCAGACACTTCAGACGGTTCAGACACAGGTTTGTAGACACCGCGACGGGCCTTCTGGATGAGTTCCTTCTCGCAGAGGCGTCGAAGGTACGTGCCGGCATCGTTGTTGCCGATCCCCGCGAAGTGCGACTCGACATCCTTGGCGGTCGTTTCCGGCCTGGACTCGACGAATCGGAGGATTTCGATCGATCTGTCGGCCATGCTCTTCTGCTGTTCACGGCGCTCGACCGCCGCCGCGGCATCCTCCAGATCCATCCCGTCAAGACACCAGCGCCCATCTGTCATGGTCAGCGCGTACTCGTTCTCCGGCACGTCACGACCTGTGACAGCGAGTACCGCATCGTCGGACTTACGCTTCCGCGTCAGCACGAGAATGAAGTCCGCAGAACCGGCGATGCCCTGTGTCCCGGATACGGCATCAACGAAGTCGGACGACTCGGCCTTTCTCGTGTGGTGAACGACCAACAGGCTTGATCCGGGTGCTGAATCCACCAGATCCTTCAGACGTGTCCCGATTGCATAGTCGGCGGTGTAGGAGTCTTCGCCGGCCTTCTTCGGCGGTTTCACCTTCCCGAGCGTGTCCAGGATGATCAGCGGCGCCTGACCCTCATGCCGTACCAGGAATTCCGCAATCATGGGCACGACCTCGGTCGGGCGCGCGCTAACGATCAGGTAGATGTTCCTCGGGATAGGTTGATCCGGGCCAAGGATCTGGCGGAATCGGCTTTGTAGCCTTCGGTGGCCGTCCTCGAGTGCCATGTACAGAACTGGACGGCGTTCAACGCCAATCTTCCCGAGTGCGAATCCGCCGGAGGCACAGGCCAATCCGATGCCGGCGACGAGCCATGACTTCCCGGCCTTCGGGGGCGCCACGATCAGCCCGAATCCTTCCGGGACGATTCCCTGGACGCTCCAGGCCAGCGGGGGGAAGTGCTGTGCGTCGAGCCATTCTCCGTCGACCATGGCGGTGAGAAAACTCGGCTCGGTATCGATGGCTTCGCTCATGCCGGCACCTCTTCGCCGCGTAGGGTGGCCAGGCGCTTGGCGTGCCGGACACAGTCGGTGCCGGCTTGACGCAGCAGAGTCAGGAGGTCCTCCTCGGGGAATGTCGAGGCCGCCTCCAACAGGGCCTTGCCGACGAGTTCGAAGCGCTGACGGAAGGCGTTGGCGCAGACCGCGGCCGCGTAGGTGGCCGCGGCCAGATCGTTGCTGGCGTAGCCGGTGGTGATGGCGTCGAGCAGGCGACGTTTGATCAGCTGACCGGTTTCGCCGGCGTACCGGCCGCGGCGTTGCAGCTCGTCACCGACGGCATGTCCGTCATGTGGGCGACCGGCCTGGGCGAGAGTGAGTACGACTTCGGCGACAGCGCGGGAACCGGGCTCGTCGAGGTCGTCGAGGACGAGCGGGACGACACGACGGATCTCGTCGGCGGGTGCGCCGAGCAGGGCGCCCAGAAGCACGGTTTCGGTGGTCGGCTCCGGGCCGACTGGACGGTTAGCCACGGTCTGCCTTCCCGGTGCGACGCCACACGCGGGTGGGTCGGTCCCATCCGTCCGCTACGGCTCGTGGTCCGTAGCCGGCGAATTCGATCAGTCCCTGGTTGAGCAGAGCACGAATCATGGCTCCGCGGCGGGACGGGTGATCGTCCGCGTACCCGGGCAGATACACGCCGATTTGGGCGGCGGTGAACGTCGAACCGGCGGGCAGGTCCTCGACCCAGCGGCGGACGGGTGTCATGAGGTCGGGGTGCGCGCCGGCCAGCGCGGTATCGGTGCCGGACGACGTATCCTCGATGGGCATGGCGTGCCCCTTTCTGGCGGACCCGAGGGGCCGGTCCTCGCCGGGATTCCCGGCCCCTCGGGTGGCGGTCAATGTGTGTGCCGGACATTGATCCCAAGTGATTCGTATTCAGTTGTTACGCAACTTCTTCCAGATCCTGTAGTCCCACCATGCGGACCCGATCTGCCAGGTGTTCTGGCCGGTGATCAGCGCCATGAGCCCGATCTCGAGGGTTGTCACAGTCCCTCCCGTTCGCGGGCCTGCCAGTACTCGAGGGCGCCGAGGACGTCGGTGCGGCCGGTCGCGGCCTGGTACTCCTTGCTGCGACGCTTGCCGGACTTGATCCACTCGATGGGGAGAGGGAACTGCTCCCCGTTGTGACGCGCCGATTCCGCGAAGATGTCCTGCTCGGAGATGCCGAGGAGGAGCGACATTCCCTTGGGGCCGAGCATGGGTTCCCCGTCGATGATTCGGTACAGGTCGCTGCTCACAGCCCCTCCCGAACATCTGCCGCGGTACGGATTTCGTCCTCGTCGCGCAGCAGCTGCCGCGCTTCGTGAAGCTCTGCGGATCGGAGGGCTTCACGCAGGTCGTCGACCAGGGCGTGTGCCTCGTCGATGCTGAGGACGGTGCGGGTGCCGAAGGTGGTGAGGTGCAATTCGCCCGATCGCACAGCGACGTGTGCGGGGCGGCGGCTGGTGGTCATCGCTCCCCCTCGGTAGTCCCGTCGCTGACACCGCTCGCGAGGTCGAGCAGCAGCAGCAGGGCATGAGCGAGCTCTTTGGCCTCGTCGAGGTGCAGCTCGTAGCGAGCGAACGGACCCTTCGCGGAGCCGTCGTCGCCGGACATGCGCTCGAACTCGACGAGCGGGTACGGGTTGTTTCCCTGCTGGACAAGTCCGACGCGGACCGCTGCCAGCTGGACCATGTCGTCCTCGTCGGTGTCGTGGTCCCAGTAGGCCGGATACTCACGGAGCGGGATCGTGACGTGCGGAGTCCGGTATCGGTCGGCGCCGTAGTACAGGTTGTCTCCGGTGTGGAACTTCGTCATGTACGGGAGGGGCGGGAAGTGCCCACGAGCCTGCCGGTCGTGTTCCTTCACGACCGATGCCTGCGCAGTGACCTTGGCGCGATGCTCGAGCATGTCGAGCGCGGCCGCGCCGGCCTCTGTGAGGACGTATCCGCAGGGTTCGTCTTCGTGCGGTACCGGTGCGTCGACCTCGTCAGAGGACATCTCGAGGTCGGGGTCGATGCCAGCCATCTCGGCGCGTTCGGCGAGGATGCGGCTGCGGATCTCGTCGACGGCGTCCGCGGCGATCAGCGGGACCTTGCGATAGTCCATCTCGGGGTCCATGCCAGCGCGGCCCGCGGCGACCATTGCCTCGCCGAGCGTGTAGCCGGAGTTGTCGAGGATCTCCTCGGCAGTGGCTCCGATCGCGCCCAGCGCGTCTTCGAGCTGGTTCACGCTCAGCTTTGCGTGTACGGTCATGTCGATATCGGTCCTTTCGTGATGGTTGGGTCGATCGGCGCCGTTGGCGGGATACGGAGTTGGCGCTCCCCCGCTGACGGCGTTCTTGATTGCGGACATCAGGCGATCCCACCCGGGGTCGTGGTGGCGGCCTCCTGCGCTGCAAGCCAGGCCAGGACGCTCGACTTCTTCCAGACCCGACGTCGCCCTAGCTTGAAACTGGCAGGACCCATGTCTCCGCGGTGCGCCCAGTAACGCAAGGTCCCTTCAGGAATTCCGGTACAGGCCGTAACCTGTTTTGCCTGCCAGTACTCCTCAGCCGCGGCTGGCACATCGGCCTGAGTTCGAGTCATCCTCTGTCCCTTCACCATTTGGTAATTCAACATGGCGTTGATAGTGCATCGCCATGTTGTTTGTACCCCACTGCCCGCAGCAGCGCAACACACCGTTGTGGCCGCAACGCAGTGTTGGTACGGTTGGCGAATGGCAAAGACCGAAGGTGACGGCAAAATCGAGCCGTGGTTGTGGGACCACTATGGGTGGGAAATGAACTTTGTGACGCAGATGCAAGCGCTACGTGAGGCGAAGGGCTGGTCACAGACCGAGTTTGCGAAACGTCTGGCCGAGAACGGCCTCAAGTTCCATCAGCCAACCGTCCAGAGGATCGAGTCGGGAATCCGTCCGCTCAAGTTGACAGAAGCGCTCACGATCGCGGAGGTGCTCGAAACTCGCCTTGAGGTCATGTTGCGGGCCGCGAGCGTGCCAATGGTCTATGACGAGCTGGCCGAGTACGTCGCCCCGGGAGCCTTCGAATTTCATGTTCGGCATGCAGAGGCATTGCTAGACCGAGTCTCTTTGATGGAGGACCACATTCGAGAACTCGTCGGGTCGTATCATGCTGCCGTTGACCAGAGTGGTGACGTCGAACTGAACGAAGACCTTCTCGCAGTTGCTGCGGAGCTTGAACGTACTAACAATCTGATTCGTCCCATCGCGGCAAGTGCTGTATCCGCCATTGAGGAGGCTGTGCGCGCCTTTGATCAGCTACCGCGCAACTACCCTCCGCGACTGCGTGAGAAGCCAGATGTCGAAGAGTAGGCGTAACCGTCGCGCTGGCGTCGAGGATCGTTGGTACAAGACCACCTACGACGAGCAGAAACAACCGCAGCGCGTCGAGTCTGCAAGCTACGGCAAAGGCAAGCGCTGGCGCGCCCGGTACGTCGATGACGAGGGCAGCGAGCATGTCCGCGGATTCGAACGAAAGGTGGACGCTCAGCGGTGGATTGACTCCGTCACGGCAGCGCAGGTGACGGGAAGCTACGTCGACCCACGCAAAGGCAAGGTGACGTTCACGAGCTTCTACCGTGAATGGTCCACCCGTCAGGTGTGGGTGCCAGGAACGACACGGGCGATGGACCTCGCTGTGAACAGCACAACGTTCGGTGATGTAGGCCTCGCCGAGCTTCGACCCTCGCACGTTGAGACATGGGTCAGGGCGATGCTCGACTCCGGCCTTCAGCCCTCTACGATCCGGACTCGCTTCAACAACGTGCGTTCGGTGCTCAGGGCCGCGATCCGTGACCGAATGCTGGCGCACGATCCAGCCGCCGCGGTAGCCCTTCCCCGCGTTCGGCGCGCCGATGCTGCGATGGTCATCCCCAGGTCAGCGCAGGTTGGAGCCCTCATGGAAAAGGCGGACGACGATTTCGAGGCATTCGTCGCGCTGTGTGCGTTCGCCGGCCTCCGTCTGGGCGAGGCCGCGGCGCTCCAGGTCGGGGACGTCGACTTCCTAAGGCGCGAGATCCGTGTCCGCCGCCAGGTACAGCGGGCCAACGGACACGCCGTCGAGATCCGGGCCCCGAAATACGGGTCTGAAAGAACCATCCCCGCACCGCAGGGGTTGCTGGACGTCGTGGCCCGACATGTCGCGCACTGGCGCCCCGGCACTGATCCGGCCCGGTGGTTGTTCCCCGGGACTGGCGAGCACCCATGGCATCAGAACAGCGTCGGCTACCGGTGGCGCAAGACGCGCGAAACCGCAGGCGTGCCCGAGCTGCGGATGCACGACCTGCGGCACTTCTACGCGTCCGGTCTCATCGCCGCCGGCTGCGACGTTGTGACTGTGCAGAAAGCACTCGGCCACCACTCCGCCACCGTCACGCTCAACACGTACAGCCACCTATGGCCAGACGCGAGCGACCGAACCCGCAAAGCCGCAGACGCACTCTTCTCAGCCTCAGTCGGACCGGCTGCGGACGCACTGCGGACGGACGACCCAGTTCAAGCAGCTGACCAGCAGCTCTAGACGTTGAAGCGGAACTCCACGACGTCGCCGTCCGCCATCACGTAGTCCTTGCCCTCCATGCGGACCTTGCCCCGGGCCTTCGCCTCGGCCATCGACCCGGCCGAGTCGAGGTCCTCGAAGGAGACGACCTCGGCCTTGATGAAGCCCCGCTCGAAGTCGGAGTGGATGACGCCGGCGGCCTGCGGTGCGGTTGCACCCTGCGGGATGGTCCATGCACGAGCCTCTTTCGGACCGGCGGTGAGGTAGGTCTGCAGGCCGAGAGTGTGGAAGCCGACGCGGGCGAGCGAGTGCAGGCCCGGCTCGGTCTGGCCGATGGACTCGAGGAGCTCCTGGGCCTCGTCGGGCTCGAGTTCGATCAGCTCGGATTCGACCTTCGCGTCGAGGAACACACAGTCGGCCGGGGCGACGGCCGCGCGGAGTTCCTGCTGCTTCGCCTCGTCGGTGAGCACCGCCTCGTCGGCGTTGAACACGTACAGGAACGGTTTGGTCGTCATGAGGTTCAGCTCGCGCAGCAGGCCGAAGTCGAGCGAGTCCTTCGCCGCGAACAGGGTCTTCCCCTCGTTGAGCACGCCCTGGGCCTTGACGGCCTCGTCGAACTGCGGCTTGAGTTCCTTGTTCTTCTTCGCCTCCTTCTCGAGGCGTGGCAGGGCCTTCTCCAGGGTCTGCAGGTCGGCGAGGATCAGCTCCGTCTCGATGATCTCGATGTCCGCGAGCGGATCGACGCGGCCGTCGACATGGACGACGTCGTCGTCGGCGAACACCCGCACGACCTGGCAGATGGCCTCGGCCTCCCGGATGTTGGCGAGGAACTTGTTGCCGAGCCCGGCACCCTCGGAGGCGCCCTTGACGATGCCGGCAATGTCGACGAACGACACGGTCGCGGGCAGGATCCGCTGCGACCCGAAGATCTCGGCGAGCCGCTCCAGCCGCGGATCCGGCAGTTCGACGACGCCGACGTTCGGCTCGATGGTGGCGAACGGGTAGTTCGCGGCAAGCACTTCGTTCTTGGTCAGCGCGTTGAACAGCGTCGACTTTCCGACGTTGGGAAGACCGACGATTCCGAGGGTTAGGCTCACGGAATCGATATTCTACGTGGTCGCGGTCGCGCCCCTTCCATCCCCACGGCGTGCGACGGCCACCAGCCACTCGGCGTCGTCGTGCCACGGCCGCAGGTCCCAGGTGGCGAAGCGGTGCTCGAGGCTCAGGCCGGCGGCCGCGAGGTCGGCGGCGAACTGCGACGGGCGGTATGCCGCGCCGGTGGTGAAGCCGGCGACGAACACCCCACCGGGACGCAGATGCGCGGCGATCCGCTCGAGCACGGTCCGCTCCGAACCGGGCGCGAGGAACACCATCACGTTGCCGGCCGAGACCACCGCGTCGAACCGCTCGCCCGGCAGATCCAGCTGTGCCAGGTCGGCGAGATGCACGGTCAGCTCCGGGTGCGCCCGGGCCTCCTCCACGAGCACCGGGTCGAGGTCGACGGCGGTCACGCTGTGGCCACGCCGGGCCAGCTCGAGCCCGACACGGCCGGTGCCGCAGCCGGCGTCGAGGATCCGCGCGCCGCGCGGAACGAGCACGTCGACGAACCGGGCCTCCCCGTGCAGATCCGTCCCCGCATGGGCGAGCTCGGCGAACCGCTCGATGTAGGCCCGGGAATCCCCGGCACTGCGCTCGGACTGCCATCGCGTCGCGGACATGGGCCCGATGCTAGCCCGGGCCGCGGGCGTCAGCAGGCGACGCGGACGAGCTGCGAGATCCGGCCGGCCTGCTCCTCGGTGGGAGCGGTGTCCCCGTTCTGTGCCAGCTCCCCGACCTTCGCGATCACCTCCTGATCGCTCGCGCCGGAGTCGATCAGTGGGCACGTCTCGATGACGATCGCCTCGATGGAGGCGTCGTCGCGGTCGGCGGCGAGGTTGGGATAGCCCGTGCGGAACGCGGCGACGAACGTCGCGAGCTTCGCTTCGTCGAAGGCGCCGCGCGCCCGCTCGGCCACGCTCGACGCGGCGGAGGCGAGGCTCGAGGCCGCCCCGCCGAGCGTCGTGCGCGCCGCATCGGATTCGTTCGACGCGTCGTCACCGGAACTGCAGGACACGAGCACGACGGCCGCGGCACCCGCGGCCAGCACGGCGGTGAGCTTCCTCATGATCAGAGCCTGCCACGATCCGGGTGTTCGCGCCGGTGAACCGCCCCGCGGGGCGCGGTTCCCGTAGATTGCAGACGAGCCCGATCCACGTCGTCGAGAGCATCGGAAGGACCGTCCGTTGAGCGATGTGCAGAGCACCGAGCGGAAGCCACCGGCACCGAAACCGGACCGCACCACGCTGATCGCCTCCGGCGGGTTGACGCTGGCGAAGTGGTCGGCGGCGTTGGTGGTGATCGCGGCGGGCGCACTGGTCATCGGCTGGATCATCGAGAAGATGTGGGTGATCGTCCTGCCCGTGGCGCTGGCGATCGTCATCGCCACGATGCTGTGGCCGCCCACCCGCGGCATGATGAAGCGCGGCGTGCCGCCGGCGGCCGCGGCGGGCCTGACCCTGTTCCTGTTCTTCGCGATTCTCGGCGGCATCATCGCCGGCATCGTCCCGTCGGTGGTGGCGCAGGCGCCGGAGCTTGCGAACAAGACCACCGACGGCATCAACAAGGTGCTGGACTGGGTGCAGGGCCCCCCGGTCAACCTGAAGGACGAGCAGCTCGAGAACGCGACGCAGGTGGTGATCGACAAGGTCCAGGAAAGCGGCGCGACCATCGCCAGCGGCGTGTTCACCGGTGTCAGCACGGCCGGTTCCCTGCTGGTGACGATCGGTCTGGTACTCGTCCTGGTGTTCTTCTTCATCAAGGACGGCCCGCGGTTCATCCCGTGGGTGCACGCCGTCGGCGGCGGTCGCGCCGGGCGGCACCTCGAGGAGGTGCTGATCCGGATGTGGAACACCCTCGGCGGTTTCATCCGCACCCAGGCGCTCGTCAGCTTCATCGACGCGTTCTTCATCGGCCTGGGGTTGGTCATCCTCGGGGTGCCCCTCGCGCCCGTGCTGGCGATCCTCACGTTCATCGGCGGGTTCATCCCGATCGTGGGTGCCTTCGTCGCCGGAGCGCTCGCCGTCCTCGTGGCGCTGGTCGCGAACGGTCTGACCACCGCGATCATCGTTCTCGTCATCATCATCGCGGTGCAGCAGCTCGAGGGGAACGTGCTGCAGCCCGTGCTGCAGTCACGCAGCATGCACCTGCACGCGGTGGTGGTGCTGCTCGCCGTCACCGCCGGGACGTCGCTGTTCGGGATCATCGGCGCGTTCCTCGCCGTCCCCGTCGCGGCCGTCGCCGCGGTGGTGCTGCGCTACGTCGGCGAGCAGATCGACGAACGCAGCGCCGCGCCGGAGGAGCCCGAAACTGCCGGGGAGGAGACCCCGGCGCTGCCGCCGGGACCGGCGGCAGCCGAGCCGGGCCCGGCCTGATCGGCGGGGCTCAGCTCGCGATCTCCACCGTGGATCCGGTGCGGCCGCGCACGACGTGCAGGCGGCTGGGGATGCGCTGACGCATCTCGTCGACGTGGCTGACCACGCCGACGACGCGGCCGCCGGCGCGTAGCTCGTCGAGCACCCCCATCACCGCGTCGAGCGCGTCGGCGTCGAGCGTGCCGAACCCCTCGTCGATGAACATCGTGTCGAGCACCAGTCCCCCGGATTCGGCGGCGACGACGTCCGCGAGCCCGAGGGCCAGCGCCAGCGACGCCTGGAACGACTCGCCGCCCGAGAGGGTCTTCGTCGACCGCACCGCACCGGTGTACTCGTCGTGGATGTCGAGGCCGAGGCCGCCGCGCTTGCCGTGCGTGCCGGCGGCATCGGTGTGCACGAACTCGTAGCGGCCGCCGGACATGCGCCGCAGCCGCACCGACGCCGACTCGGCCACCTCCTCGAGGCGAGCCGCGAGGACGTACGAGCGCAGCGACATCTTGCGCGTGTTCTGCCCGGTGCCCGCGACGACGTCGGCGAGCGCTGCGAGTTCGGCCTGCTCGTCCCGCAGCGGCACCAGCTTGGCGTACTCCTCTTCGAGGCGCGCCGCGAACTTCTCGATGTCGGCGTGGCGCCG
>NZ_PCZU01000096.1:0-4363 GCF_002887785.1 Rhodococcus sp. ENV425 | reverse complement strand
CACGGGTGGTCACCCTCGACCCGGACGAGGAGTTCACCGCCCAGCTGGACCGGTTCGTCGCCGAGCACACCCCCGCAGCGCTCGGCGTCCACGGCGGGGACGGCACCGTGCGAGCCGCGGCGAGCGCGGCCGTCGCGCACGGGCTGCCGCTGGCGGTGTTCCCGGGCGGCACCCTGAACCACTTCGCCCGCGACGCCGGGCTGCTCGACCTGGAGCAGACCGTGCACGCGGTCGAGCGGGGGCAGGCGCTGCGGGTCGACCTCGGCCGGGTGTGGGTGGACGGCACCGGCCCGGACGGTGCCGACCGGGGTGGACACGTGTTCGTCAACACCGCCAGCGTGGGCGGCTATCCGGACTCGGTGCGGCTGCGTGAGCGGTGGGAGCCGAGGATCGGCAAGTGGCCGGCCGCGGCGGCGGCGCTGGCCGCGGTCCTCGCGACCGCGAGCCCGCTGCGGGTGTCGCTGGACGGGGTGCCCACCGCGGTGTGGTTGCTGTTCGTCGGCAGCGGCCGGTACGCGCCGGACGACCGGGTGCCGATGTCACGGCCCCGCATCGACACCGGCACCCTGGACGTGCGGTATCTGCGGGCCGACCTGCACTGGTCGCGGACCCGGCTGCTCGCGGCCGCGGTCACCGGCAGCCTCGCCGGATCCCCGATCCACGTGCGGCGCGAAGCGCCGGCGCTGTCGGTGCGGGTGCGCAGCGGCCGGGTCGCCCTGGCCACCGACGGTGAGGTGCTCGCCGAGGGCGCGCTGTTCGAGTTCCGCAGCGTCCCCGGCGAGCTCACCCTCTACCGGCCCCTCGATCAGGAACCCTGAACGGGCCCCGACCCGTCCGGCCCGGTGGTGCCGGTGTCGTCGCCGGACCGCTCGCCGGTGCCGGGCAGCAACTGGTCGAGCGCGGCGCCGGTGATGCGGCGGAACGCGCGACGCGGGCGCGGCTTCTCGAGCACCGCCACCTCGAGCTCGGCGCGGCCGAGCACCCGGGTGCCGATCTCGGCCCCGGCGGCGGGCACCTGCTGCAGCGCCTGCACCGCGACCTGCACCGCCTCGGCGAGGGACAGACCCGGCCGGTACGACTCGCGCAGGGCGGTGGCGATGGGTTCGGTGTGCCCGCCCATCACCACGAACTGCGGTTCGTCGACGATCGAGCCGTCGTAGGTGATGCGATACAGCTGCGCGGTGTCGGCGGAGTCGGCGCGGCCGACCTCGGCGACGCAGATCTCCACCTCGTACGGCTTGGGCTGCTCGGTGAAGATGGTGCCCAGGGTCTGCGCGTACGCGTTGGCCAGCGACCGCACGGTCACGTCGCGCCGGTCGTAGGAGTAGCCGCGCATGTCGGCGTGCACGATCCCGGCGCGCCGCAGGTTCTCGAACTCGTTGTACTTGCCGACCGCGGCGAACCCGATGCGGTCGTAGAGCTCGCTGACCTTGTGCAGCGCCTTCGACGGGTTCTCGGCAACGAACACCACCCCGTCGGCGTAGATCAGCACGACCACGCTGCGGCCCCGCGCGATGCCCTTGCGCGCCAGTTCCGAGCGATCGCGCATGATCTGCTCGGCGGACGCATAGTACGGCAGCGTCACTGCGCACCTCCCTGCCCGTGCTCGGCGACGGTGCGGTCCGCGACCACGGTGCGGGCCAGCGCCGACAAGGTCTGCTCCGGCACCT
The DNA here is from genome assembly GCF_002887785.1 of Rhodococcus sp. ENV425. Classification (NCBI taxonomy): domain Bacteria; kingdom Bacillati; phylum Actinomycetota; class Actinomycetes; order Mycobacteriales; family Nocardiaceae; genus Rhodococcus; species Rhodococcus sp. ENV425. The sequence continues at coordinate 2,693 of NZ_PCZU01000096.1, read as the reverse complement.
CGGTGGCGCCGTCGGCGGTGATGACCACCGCGGTGGGATAGATGCCGCGGGTGGTGTCCGGGCCGCCGGTGGCGGTGTCGTCGTCGGCCGCGTCGTAGAGCGCCTCGACGACGGTGCGCAGCGCGGCCGCCTCGTCGGCGTCGGCGCGGTAGAGCTTCTTCAGCGACGACTTGGCGAACAGCGATCCCGAGCCCACCGCGTGGTAGCCGGCGCGCTCCTCGTAGCGGCCCCCGACCACGTCGTAGGACACGATCCGGCCGGCGCGCTGCGGTTCCGGGGCCTCGAGGTCGTAGCCGACCAGCAGCGGCACCACCGCCAGGCCCTGCATCGCGGCCCCGAGGTTGCCGCGCACCATCGACGACAGCCGGTTGGCCTTGCCGTCGAAGGTCAGCGGCACACCCTCGATCTTCTCGTAGTGTTCGAGCTCGACCGCGAACAGGCGCACGAGTTCGATGGCCAGGCCGGCGGTGCCGGCGATACCGGCCGCGGAGTAGCTGTCGGTGACGAACACCTTCTCCACGTCGCGGCTGGCGACCATGTTGCCCATGGTGGCGCGCCGGTCACCGGCGATGAGCACGCCGCCGGCGAACGTCACGGCGACGATCGTGGTGCCGTGCGGGGCGATGTCCGCGTCGGCGCCCCGCAGCCCGGGACGGTTCTCCGGCAGCAGTTCCGGCGCATGCATGCGCAGGTGGTCGGAGAACGAGGACAGCGGGGAACCGAACGGCATGCGCGGCGGGTGGACGGGGAACGGGATCGGCGAACGCTCCGCTGTCACTGGCCGCCCTTCTGCACGTACGCACGCACGAAGTCCTCGGCGTTCTCCTCGAGCACGTCGTCGATCTCGTCGAGCAGGTCGTCGGTCTCGGCCGCGAGCTTCTCGCGTCGTTCCTGACCGGCACCGCCGTCGCCGACGACCTCGTCGTCGTCGCCTCCGCCACCGCGTGTGGTCCGCTCCTGAGCCATAGCGGTCGACCTCCTCGTTCGTTCGTGGGGCCCGCTCCGGCCTCGGCCGGTGCGAGCTCCGACTGCTCGGACCTCCACCCTACCGAGCAGATGCGACACTCCGCGCGACTACGCGCGTGTCGCGCCCGCCCGGACGGGTCAGCTGGTCAGTTCGTCGACCAGTTGGGCCGCCGAATCCACCGAGTCGAGCAGCTTGCCGACGTGCGCGCGGCTGCCCCGCAGCGGCTCGAGGGTGGGGATGCGCACCAGGGATTCGCCGCCGAGGTCGAAGATCACCGAGTCCCAGCTGGCGGCGGCGATGTCGGCGCCGAACCGGCGCAGGCACTCGCCGCGGAAGAACGCGCGGGTGTCCGACGGCGGGGTGTGCACCGCGTCGAGCACATCCTGCTCGGCGACCAGGCGCTCCATCGAGCCGCGGGCGACGAGCCGGTTGTACAGGCCCTTGTCCAGCCGCACGTCGGAGTACTGCAGGTCCACCAGGTGCAGCCGCGGCGCCGACCACGCCAGGCCCTCCCGGTTCCGGAAGCCCTCGAGCAGGCGCAGCTTGGCCGGCCAGTCCAGCAGGTGCGCGCACTCCATGGGGTCGCGTTCGAGCAGGTCGAGGATCATCGCCCACTTGTCGAGGATGTCGCGCACCCGCTTGTCGTCGGTGCCGTCGTGGAACTTCGCGACGCGCTCGTGGTAGATCCGCTGCAACGCCAGGCCGGTCAGCTCACGGCCGTCGGTCAGGGCGACGGTCTTGCGCAGCGTGGGGTCGTGGCTGATGTGGTGCACGGCGGTGACCGGCCGGGCCAGCTGCAGGTCCGACAGGTCCACCCCGGCCTCGATCAGGTCCAGCACCAGCGCAGTGGTGCCGACCTTGAGGTAGGTCGACATCTCGGCGAGGTTGGCGTCGCCGATGATCACGTGCAGGCGTCGGTACTTGTCGGCGTCGGCGTGCGGCTCGTCGCGGGTGTTGATGATGCCGCGTTTGAGGGTGGTCTCGAGCCCGACCTCGACCTCGATGTAGTCGGCGCGCTGGGACAGCTGGAATCCGGCCTCGTCGCCGGACTGGCCGATGCCGACCCGGCCGGAACCGGTGATCACCTGCCGGGAGACGAAGAACGGGGTCAGCCCGGCCACCACCGCCGAGAACGGGGTGTCGCGGGCCATGAGGTAGTTCTCGTGGGTGCCGTACGAGGCACCCTTGCCGTCGACGTTGTTCTTGTACAGCTGCAGGCGCGGCGCGCCGGGCACGCTCGAGGCGTGCCGAGCGGCGGCCTCCATCACCCGTTCGCCGGCCTTGTCCCAGATCACCGCGTCGAGGGGGTCGGTGACCTCCGGCGCCGAGTATTCGGGGTGGGCGTGGTCGACGTACAGCCGGGCGCCGTTGGTGAGGATCATGTTGGCGGCGCCGACCTCGTCGGCGTCGATGACGGGGGCCGGACCGTTGAAGCGGCCCAGGTCGAATCCGCGGGCGTCGCGCAGTGGGGATTCGACCTCGTAGTCCCAGCGGGTGCGCTTGGCGCGCGGCACCCCCTCGGCGGCCGCGTACGCCAGGACCGCCTGGGTGGACGTGAGGATCGGGTTCGCTGTGGGCTCGTTGGGTGAGGAGATCCCGTACTCGACCTCGATGCCGATGATCCGCTGCATGACGTCGAGATTAGGTGATCGGTGCCGGTCCGGCCGGGCCGGGCGGGCCGGGGCGGGCGGCGGACGGGGCGACGGCGGCGTCGAGATACTCGACC
>NZ_PCZU01000012.1:0-13818 GCF_002887785.1 Rhodococcus sp. ENV425 | reverse complement strand
ACCGGTGCACGGCCAGCATCGCGTCTGCCGGCACCGGTTCGGTCGGGACACATTCGGCGAGCCGGGCGCGTACCGCCTCGGGGTCCAGATCGGCGCCGATCACGACGAGCCGGGTGGTGGCAGGGACGTCGCCCGTGCGCCGGACGGGGTCGAAGCGGATGTGGTCGCCGACGGTGTGCAGCAGGTAGGTGCGCGTGCGTCCCCCGGCGACGACGTGGACGTACCCCTTGATGCGGAACACCCCGGCCGGCTGGTCCTCGAGGAAGTCGACGAGGGCACGCGGGTGCAGCGGGACGGGGGACTCGAAGTCGACGGCTTCGTAGCCGTCGTGCAGGTGCGTGTGGTCGCCGTCCTCGTCGTGTTCCTCGTACAGCAACCGGTCGAGGCTGAGTTGTTCGCCGGGTTGCGGCTCGGGGCGTTCGGGGATGTCGAACAGCAACGCCGGGTCGATGCGCCCGTGCACGGTGGACACGATCGCGGCGCGGTCGTTGAGGCGGCACAGCAGTTCGAGCAACTCGTCGTGGGCGTCGCCGTCGATGCGGTCGGTCTTGTTGAGCAGCACGAGGTCCGCGAGCGCGACGTGCTGATCGAGTTCGGGATGCCGGTCCCGGACGGTGCCGAACTCGGCTGCATCGACGACGAGGACGAGACCGCCGTAACCCACGTATTCGTTGCCCGAGCCGACGACGAGCCGGATCATGTTGCGCGGCTCGGCGAGTCCGCTGGCTTCGACGACGATGACGTCGATGCCGGAGGTACGGTGCGCGAGCCGGTCGAGCATCGCGTCCATGTCGGCGACGTCGACGGCGCAGCACAGGCAGCCGTTGCTCAGCGAGACCATGGAGTCGACCTGCCCGGCGACCATCATCGAGTCGATGTTGACCGAGCCGAAGTCGTTGACGATCACGCCGATTCGCGCGCCGCGGTTGTTGCGCAGCAGGTGATTGAGCAGGGTGGTCTTCCCGGAGCCCAGGAATCCTGCGACGATCACCACGGGGATCCGCTTGTTCGCCATGAGGCGAGCCTAGCGGTGCGTCCCGCCGGCCGGTCCGGGACGGGACGCACCACGGGCCTCGTCAGTTGCCCCGGCGGATCCATTCCTCGAGATGCGGGGACTCGGTGCCGATCGTCGTGCCGTCGCCGTGACCGGTGTGCACCTTCGTCTCGGCGGGCAGGGCGAACAGCTTGTCGCGGATCGAGCCGATGATGGTCGGGAAGTCCGAGTACGAGCGTCCCGTCGCACCGGGACCGCCGGAGAACAGGGTGTCGCCGGTGAACAGCTCGCCCGCCTCCGGCAGGTACAGGCACGTCGAGCCGGGCGAGTGCCCGGGGGTGTGGATGACCTGGATGTCGGTGCCCGCCACCGTGATCCGATCCCCGTCCGCGAGCGGCCGGTGCGCGACACCGGGGTGGGTCATCTCCCACAGCACGTCGTCGGCGGGGTTGAGCAGGATCGGGGCGTCGAGCTTGTCGGCCAGCTCGGGGGCGACGGTGACGTGGTCGTTGTGCCCGTGCGTGCACACGATCGCCACCACCTTCCGGCCACCGACGGCGTCGATGATCGGCTGCGCGGTGTGCGCGGCATCGATCACGACCACCTCGTCGTCGTCGCCGACGAGCCAGATGTTGTTGTCGACCTCCCACTCGCCGCCGTCGAGGGCGAAGGTGCCGTGGGTGACGACCCGATCGATACGCAGGCGGTGCCTATCCCCCGTCGCTCCGCTCGCCCCGGTCACAGGACCACCACCGAGCGCAGCACCTCGCCGCGGTGCATGGTCTCGAACGCCTTCTCCACCTGGTCGAGGGCGATGCGCTCGGTGACGAACTTCTCGAGCGGCAGCCGGCCCTGCTGGTAGAGGTCGACGAGCATGGGGAAGTCCCGCTCGGGCAGGCAGTCGCCGTACCAGGACGACTTGAGGGATCCGCCGCGGGAGAAGAAGTCGATCAGCGGCATCTCGAGGGTCATCTCCGGGGTGGGCACCCCGACGAGGACGACGGTGCCGGCCAGGTCGCGGGCGTAGAACGCCTGCTTCCACGTCTCCGGGCGGCCGACCGCGTCGATGACCACGTCGGCGCCGAAGCCGCCGGTCAGCTCCTGGATCGCCTCGACCGCGTCGACCTCGGCCCCGTTGATGGTGTGGGTAGCCCCGAGGTCGGTGGCCCACTCGAGCTTCCTCGGGTCCCGGTCGACCGCGATGATCTTGTTGGCGCCGGCGAGGCGGGCGCCCATGATCGCGGCGTCGCCCACGCCGCCGCAGCCGATCACCGCGACGGAGTCGCCGCGGGTCACCCCGCCGGTGTTCACCGCGGCACCGAGGCCGGCCATCACCCCGCAGCCGAGCAGGCCGACGACGGCCGGGTCGGCGCTGGGGTCGACCTTGGTGCACTGCCCTGCGTGCACGAGGGTCTTGTCGGCGAACGCGCCGATGCCCAGGGCCGGGGTCAGCTCGGTGCCGTCCTCGAGGGTCATCTTCTGCGTGGCGTTGTGGGTGTCGAAGCAGTACTGCGGGCGGCCGCGCTTGCAGGCGCGGCACTGCCCGCACACGGCCCGCCAGTTGAGGACGACGAAGTCCCCGACGGCGACCGAGTCGACGCCCGCACCGACGGACTCGACGACACCGGCGGCCTCGTGCCCGAGCAGGAACGGGAACTCGTCGTTGATGCCGCCCTCCCGGTAGTGCAGGTCGGTGTGGCACACGCCGCACGCGGCGATCGCAACGACGACCTCCCCCGGCCCCGGGTCGGGGATGACGATCGGCACGACCTCGACGGGAGCGCCCTTCGCGCGGGCGACGACGCCCCGGACCTGCTGTGGCATGACGGTGTCTCCTTCTTCTCGTGCGGTGCTCGCGCGACGTCGGCGACGTATCGCGGTATGCGCACACGCTATCGGCGGCGCGGCGCCCCGGTACCTGATCGAAGGAGTGGATCGACCTGACCGAAAGACCAGTCCCGCACTTTCGACCCCGAAATGCCGAAGTGTCGTTGATCGAGTACGGAAGTCCGGCTAAGCTTCGGTATGACCGCCCTCACAGGGCGCAGCGTCCAGGCGAGGCGACCCCTCGCAGGCCCGAGGAGTGCAATGTCGATCGCCAACACGGTGACCCTCCCCCACCCCCGCAGCGAAAGCTGGGACTGGCAGCTGCACGCGGCGTGCCGGGGCCACGAGTCGTCGGCCTTCTTCCATCCCGAGGGGGAACGTGGCCGCGCACGCGAACTGCGCGAGTACCGCGCCAAGCTCGTCTGCGCCCGGTGTCCGGTTCTCGAGCGCTGCCGCACCCACGCACTGGAAGTCGGTGAGCCGTACGGCATCTGGGGTGGCATGTCGGAGTCCGAGCGCCGCTCGCGCCGCGCCGCCGTGGATCGGTCGGCCCGGTGGGGCATGCTGGGGCGCTGACGCGACCCGCCTGCGCCGCGACGCGACGCAGGCGCCGACCAGGGAGGCACGAATGGACTCACCCGGCCACCCCGGCCCGCCGATTCTCGTCGTCATGGGGGTGTCCGGCTCCGGCAAATCGACCGTCGCGGCACTCGTCGCCGAGGCCACCGGATGGGACCTGCTCGAGGGCGACGACCTGCATCCGCGTGCCAACGTGGAGAAGATGGCCGCCGGCCGGCCGCTCAGCGACGCGGACCGGGCGCCGTGGCTCGCGGCGGTCGGCGCGTGGATCCGGGACCACACCGGCCGGGGCAGGCCGGGGGTGGTGACGTGCTCGGCGCTGCGCCGCCGCTACCGGGACGACCTCGCCGGCGAGAACGTGGTCTTCGTGCACCTGGCGGGCACGCGCGAGCAGATCCGGGAACGGCTCCGCACGCGGCGCGGCCACTACATGCCGGCCGACCTGCTGGACTCGCAGTTCGACACGTTCGAGCCGCTCGAACCCGACGAGGCGGCGATCGTCGTCGGCATCGACGCCGAGCCCGCCGACGTCGCCGCCGAGATCGTGGCGCGGGCGGCCGAGTGGACGCGCGGGACGGACGTCAGCCCGCGGCCTTGATCCCCGCCTCGGCGCCGAGCGCGGCCGCCTCGCCGCGGGTGCTCACCCCGAGCTTGCGGAGCACCGAGGCCACGTGGAACTTGACCGTCGACTCGCTGACACCGAGCCGCTCGGCGATCACCCGGTTCCGCCGGCCCGCGACGAGGTGCTCGAGCACCTCCACCTCGCGTGGCGCGAGGACCGCCAGCGCCTCGAGTGCGGGGCTGCCGGCCACGGGTGCGGGCATGTCGAGCGGTAGCCGGGCCGCGACCCGGCAGCCCCAGCCGGGCGTGGACTCGGCCTCCACGGTGCCGCCGAGGGTTTCGGCCCGGTCCCGTAGCTGCCGCGCGAGGTCGGCGGCGTCGGCCTCGCCGTCACCGTCGTCCCGGATGTCGATCAGCAGGTCGGTTCCGTCGCAGTTCCAGGCGACCCGGACGCGGCCGAGGTTCGCCTGCGCGGACATCGCGAGGACCGCGCCGCGGGCGAGGGCCCGGGCCGCATGCGCGACCTCGCCCGGCAGCGCCCGCCCGTCCACCGGCGGGGCGACCATCTCGAGGAGCACCTCGCGGTGCCGGAGCAGACCGCGCAGTTCACCGTGCAGCCTAGCGAAGGCGGTGGTCACCGCCTCCTCGGCGAGTTCGCGGTGCCGGTCGACGGCCGAGCGCAGCCCGATGAGGGCATTGGTGGCGGTTTCGCGTGCGGTGATGCGGGCCCGGGTGTCGTCGAGGTCCCTCGACCGCAGCGTCGCGAGGATCGACTCGAGCGTCATCGCATGGGCCTCGGTGAGCTCGGCAACGGTCCGTGCGCGTTCGGAGGAGGCGGCGCGGGATTCGGCGAGGTACGCCGGGCTGGCGTTGCGGACCTGCAGCTGGATGCCGGTGGCCACCACGGCGAACAGGGCCCGGACCAGCTCGAGGGGAATCGAGCCGGTGCGGGCACCGCCCGGGACGAGCACGAGCAGCGTGTCGGTGGCGTCGAGGATCGCCCACACGTCGCGGTCCCGGCCCGCGATCCGGGCCGGGCCGCGACGGATCTGCCCGGTCGCGAGTTCGCTTCGGACGCGGTCGAGTTCGGCGATGGTCACGCGGTCGACGATCGCCGGGTCGCCGGCCACCTTGCGGGGCCGGCCGGTGCATTCCCGCGTGAAGATCACCAGGGCGGTGTGCGGGACCAGGTCGGTGAGCAGCGCCGAGAAGCGCTGGCCGATCTCGGTGAGCGGCCCGACCAGTACGTCCCGCAGATTCGTGATCAGCGTGTCGGGGGCCGGGATCGGGGTGTTCACTCCGGTTACGATAGCGCGCGCGGCCCGGCGACCGGCCCCGCCGATCAGTGTGTGGCCACCGAGGCGGGTGTGTCGGCGGACCGGGCGTCGGCGGTGTGCGCCTCGAACCGCAGCCGTCCCACGGCGACGGCGGCGAGCACGAGGGCGCCGGCGACGAGCAGGTAGAGCTGGGTGGGCGACCAGTGCAGGTCGAGCAGCGCACCGGCGACGATCGGCGAGGCGATGGCCCCGAGCCGGCCGACGCCGATGCCCCAGCCGACGCCGGTCGCCCGCACCGACGGCGCATACACCGAGGGCGTGATCGCGTACAGGCCCGCGATGCACCCGTTGACGAACACGCCGATGAGGGCGCCGAGGGCGAACGCGACGACCACCGCGACGGTGGCGGGGACGAAGACCACGAGCAGAGCGCCGGCGATCACCATGTACGACGCCAGGACCCGCTTCAGCGCGAATCGCGCGGACAGCGCGCCGAGCAGCGTTGCGCCGAAGATGCCGCCGAGGTTCAGCAGCACGCCCCCGGTGATGCCCTGGTCGGCCGACAGGCCCGCTTCGACGAGCAGCTTCGGCGTCCAGCTCGTCACGAAGTAGAAGGCGAACATGGTCAGGAAGAACGCGGCCCAGACGAGCAGCGTCGAGCGACGCTGCCGCGGTGCGAGGAGGCTGCCGACCCTGACGCCGGACCGCGGCCCGGAATCGTCGGCCTGTCGCGGCGCGGGCAGCGCGGCGAGCGGCTGGTGCCCGGCGCGGACCGCGAACGCGTTGATGCGGGCGAGGGCGTGGGCGGGCCGCCGGGCGAGCAGGAAGTCGAGGGATTCGGGCAGGCGGAGGTACACGACCGGGATGATCACCGCGGTGCAGACGCCGCCGAACAGGAAGACGGATCGCCATCCGTAGGAGTTCTGCAGCACGACGGCGATGATGCCGCCGACGGTGGCGCCGACGGCGTAGCCGGTGGAGTTCAGGCTCACCGCCAGCGCGCGCCACCGGTTGGAGGCGTACTCGCTGGCGATGACGTTGCTGCTGGCGAGGATTCCCCCGATCCCGACGCCGGTGAGGGCGCGCAGCAGCCCCAGCTGCAGGGCGCTCTGGCTGACCGCGGAGGCAAGCATGCCGATCGACGCGATCCCCAGGCAGAGCAGGATCATGCCGCGGCGGCCGATCGTGTCGGCCCACGGCGCGAGGAACAGCGAGCCCGCGGCCATGCCGAACAGGCCTGCGCTGAGCAGCAGGCCGAGCACCGAACCGGACAGGCCCCACTCCTGGGACACCGACTGGGCGGTGAAGGCCATGACGAGCACGTCGAAGCCGTCGAGGACGTTGAGCAGCACGCAGATCGCCACCGCGCCCCATTGGAAGCGCGTCATCGGGCTGGTGTCGATGCGTTCACGTAGATCGATTGCCATGTATCGGGCCCCTGTTCGAAGGATGTGAGGCGAGTCACCTGCGAGGAGCGTGATGGATCGGATCACAACGAATCCACCCTCCTTCCGGATACCGGAAGGGCACCGCCCGACTTTCCGCCATCCGGAAGTCGGGTGGCGCCCGTCACGTGCCGCCCGTCACGGTGGAGGCATCCGCCGGTCGCTCGGACCGGAACCATCCCCGTGGAGACGAGACAACCATGACGAAGATCGCCCGGAACCAGTGGTATGTGGCCGCCTACGGCCGCGAGATCGACCGGGAACTGTTCGCCCGGACCATCTGCGACGAGCCGATCCTGTTCTGGCGCACCGAATCCGGTGAGGTCACCGCAATGTCGGACCGGTGCGTGCACCGCCGCTTCCCGCTCTCGCAGGCGCCGAGCCGCCTCGCGGGCGACACGGTCGTATGCGGCTACCACGGCTTCACCTACGGGTCCGACGGCGGCTGCGTGGCCGTGCCGGGCCAGAAGCGGGTGCCCCGCACCGCGCGACTGAAGTCGTACCCGGTGGTCGAGCAGGACTCGTTCGTGTGGATCTGGATCGCCGACCCGGACCGTCCGGCCGAGCCCGATCCGACCCGCATCCCCCGGGCGCCGTGGCTCGACGCGCCCGGCTACGCCGTGGCCTCGGGCATGGAGCCGCTGCGGGCGCGCTACAGCCTGCTCGTCGACAACCTGATGGACCTCTCCCACGAGACGTACCTGCACGGCGGCTACATCGGCACCCCCGAGGTGGCCGAGACCCCCATCACCACCGAGGTCGACGACGAGGCCGGGATCGTCTATGTCTCCCGGCACATCGCCGACGCGGAATGCCCGCCCTTCTACGCCGAATCGACCGGCCTCGAGGGCCGCATCACCCGGTGGCAGGACATCGAGTACCACCCGCCGTGCCTGTACCTGCTGCACAGCCGGATCGCGCCCGTCGGCGTGCTGCCGCCCGAGACCGGACCCGACAGCGACGCGTTCCACGTCGAGGTGGTCTACGCGATCACCCCGGAGACCGAACACTCCACTCACGATTTCTGGTCGGTGGCAAGGGATTTTGCGCTCGAGGACGAGAAGGTCACCGAGTTCCTGCGCGAGAACAACCGCACCGTCGTGCTGCAGGACGTCGTCGCGCTCGACCGGCTCGAACAGGTGCTCGCCACCGAACCAGAGGGGTACCAGGAACTGAGCATCAACATCGACGCCGGCGCTCTGGCCGCACGGCGGATCCTGCAGGCGATGACGGCGGGCGGCACCCTCGCCGAGACGAGGTAACCGATGTCCTCGCAACCGAACCGGATGCTGCGCGGGCCCAACGTGATGCGCGTCGTGTGGCTGCCCGGCTCCGACCGCCTCGAGGGAACGTGCCATTGCGGTGCCCGGCACGTCGCCGAGGATCCCGTCACGCTGTGGGACTGGCTGCTCGCTCATCCCGTCGGCCACGCCGACGCCCTCCCCCGGCCGCCCGAACCGACCCGCGAAGTCGCTCACGCGTAAGGACCCGACCATGACATTTCCGGAAAACAACTCCCCGGCAAACGAATTCGGCACCGACCTCGAAATCGTCGAGCGGACGGAACCCGCGGACGGCGTCGTCGCGTTGCGCCTGCGGCACCCGGACGGCGGGCCCCTGCCGCCGTGGAGTCCCGGCGCGCACATCGATCTCGTGCTCGACGAGGACCTCGTCCGTCAGTACTCGCTGTGCGGCGACCCGGCCGACACCGGGACGTGGCGCATCGCCGTCCTGCGCGAGGCCGACGGCCGCGGCGGCTCGCAGTACGTGCACGACAAACTCGCCGTCGGTGACCGCGTCCGCGTTCACGGACCCCGCAACAACTTCGACCTCGCCCCGGCGCCGCGCTACCTCTTCCTCGCCGGCGGGATCGGGATCACCCCGATAGTGCCGATGATCGCCGCGGCCGAGGCGGCCGGCGCCGACTGGTCCCTCGTCTACGGCGGCCGCCGCCGCGCCTCGATGGCGTTCGCCGACGACCTCGTCACCCGCTACCCGGGCCGGGTCACCCTCGTGCCGCAGGACGAACGGGGCCCGCTCGATCTGCCGTCGCTGCTCGGGGACCCGCGTCCCGGCACCCTCGTCTACTGCTGCGGCCCCGCCGGGCTGCTCGACGCCGTCACCACCGCCTGCGCCGACCGGCCCGCCGGGTCGCTGCGGATCGAACGGTTCGCCGCGAAGGAACAGTCCGCTCCGGTGCGCTCGGACGGCTTCGAGGTGGAGCTGGCCCTGAGCGGTACCACCGTCACCGTCGCGCCCGACGAGAGCGTCCTGGACGCCGTCGCCGCCGCGGGTGTGCAGGTGCTCTCGTCCTGCCGCGAAGGTACCTGCGGCACCTGCGAGACCACCGTGCTCGCCGGCACGGTGGACCACCGCGACTCCCTGCTGACCCCCGAAGAACAGGCCGCGCACGACACCATGCTGATCTGCGTGTCCCGCGCCGCCTGCCCCCGCCTGGTTCTCGAACTCTGACTGCCCGAATCCCGAGGTGACCGCCGTGACCGTCGCAATGCACCCGCCCACCCTCGACGACGACCCGTTCGACGACGCCGTCCTCGCCGACCCGTACGAGTTCCACGCCCGGCTGCGCGCCGCCGGACCGGTGGTGTACCTGCCCCGATACGACGTGTACGCGACGGGCAGGTTCGAGGAGGTCCACGCCTGCCTCACCGACTGGCGCACCTTCGTCTCCGGACGAGGGGTCGGCCTCGCCGACTTCGCCCACGAGACGCCGTGGCGTACCCCGAGCCTGCTGCTCGAGGCCGACCCGCCGGACCACACGGTGGTGCGGGCGGCCATGGGGGCCGTCGTCTCGCCGCGCACCGTGCGCGCGCTACGCGCCGGGTTCGAGGCCGAGGCCGACGCCCTGGCCGACGCGCTCGTGGCCCGCGGTGAGTTCGACGCCGTCACCGATCTCGCCGAGGTGTTCCCCCTGCGGGTGTTCCCGGACGCGGTGGGGATCCGCGAGGACGGCCGCGAGCATCTGTTGCCGTACGGCGCCATGGCGTTCAACGCCTTCGGGCCCCGCAACGACCGCGTGGAGAAGGCACTCGCCGCGTCCGGGCCGACGCAGGAGTGGGTCGCGGAGTCGTGCCGGCGGGAGAATCTCGCGCCGGGCGGGTTCGGCGCGCAGATCTGGGCGGCCGCCGACCGTGGTGACATCACCGCCGAACAGGCGCCTATGCTCGTTCGATCCCTGCTCACCGCCGGCGTGGACACCACCGTTCACGGCATCGCCAACACCGTCTACGCCATGACGCGGTTCCCCGGGCAGTGGCAGGCGCTGCACGCCCGGCCGGCGCTCGCGAAGTTCGCGTTCGACGAGGCGCTGCGCTGGGAATCGCCCGTGCAGACCTTCTTCCGCACCACCTCCACCGACACCGGGGTGGCCGGCGTCCCCATCGGCGAGGGCCGCAAGGTCCTGTTGTTCCTCGGCGCCGCCAACCGCGACGAACGGCGATGGGGACCCGATGCGCACGTCGTCGACATCCACCGCTCCGCCGGCGGACACGTCGCGTTCGGCATGGGCATCCACCAGTGCGTCGGTCAGCCGATCGCGCGGCTCGAGGCCGAGGTGCTGCTCACCGCGCTGGCACAGCGGATCCGGCGGATCGAACCGGCCGGGGATCCGGTGCCGCAGCCGAACAACACGCTCAAGGGCTGGGCTAGCATTCCGCTCAGAGTCGAACCGGCCTGACCGGAGCAGTTCCCGAGGAAGGGGTGAGCACACCGTGACCCCCACCGGCGCCGCCCGCCCGGCCACCGGTTCCGTCACGGTACGCGCGCTCACCCTCCTGGAGGCGTTCACGCGCGAGCAACCCAACCTGACCCTGAGCGAGATTTCCCGGCGCACCGGCCTGCCGCTCACCACGGTGCACCGGCTCGCCGGGGATCTCACCGAGTGGGGCGCGCTGGAACGCGACTCGTCCGGCCGATTCAGCATCGGCCTCCGGCTGTGGCAGGTCGCGGCGCTCGCGCCGCGCGGCACGCTGCTGCGTGAGCTGGCGCTGCCCGTGATGGAGGACCTGTCGCAGATCACCCAGGAGAACGTGCAGCTCGGTGTGCGCGAGGGTACCGAGGTGGTGTTCGTCGAACGCCTGCGCGGTCAGCGGGCGGTGAAGACCCTCACCCGGGTCGGCAGCCCCTTTCCCATCCACGCGTCCGGCCTGGGACTCGTGCTGCTCGCGTTCGCACCGCGCTCCGTTCAGGAGGAGGTGCTGGCCCGGCCGCTGGAGCGCTTCACCGAACGCACCCTCCCCTCCCCCGCCGAGCTGCGCCGGGTTCTGGCCGAGGTACGCCGCTCCGAGATCGCGGTGAGCGACCGGCAGGTGACGATGGAGGCGGTCTCCGTGGCCGCACCCATCTTCGAGCGGCCCGGCGTCGCCATCGCGGCGCTGTCGATCGTCGCCGCCGCGGACACCGCGCAGGTCACCGCACTGTCCCAACTGGTCCGCGCCGCGGCCCGCGCGATCGGCCGCTCCCTGCGGCCCGGCGGATTGACGAGCAGCGATGGGTGAACCCGCCCGCACCGTGCCGCGGCTGCTGCTCGACCGGGTGGCCCGCACGCCCCACGCGGAGGCATTCCGGCACCCCAGCGGCGACGACTGGACGAGCGTGTCGTGGACCGAGGTGGCCGGCCGGGTCACCGCCCTCGCCGCCGGGTTGATCGGCCGTGGAATTCGCCCGGGCGCGCACGTCGCCGTCTGCGCCGCCACCAGCTACGAGTGGATCCTCGCCGACCTCGCGATCGTGTGCGCCGGGGCGGTCACCGTGCCGGTCTATCCCGCCACCCCGCCGACGGAGGTGGTGGCACTGCTCCGGCACTCGGGCAGCGTGCTGACCTTCACCGACCGGCCGCTGCCCACCGCGCCGGTGCTGCACCTGGACCGGCTCGGCGAACTCGAGGCCGAGGGCCGACGGCTCCTGGCCGCCGATCCCGGAGCGGTCGCGGCCCGCATCGCGGGCGTGACGCCCGACCACCTGGCCACCCTGATCTACACCTCCGCCTCCGACGGCACCGCCAAGGGCGCGTGCCTGCCGCACGCCGCCGTCACCTACGAGGCCCGGGCCATGGCCCGCCTGGGCATGCTCACGCCCTCGGACCTGCAACTGCTGTGGCTGCCGCTCTCCCACGTCTTCGGACGTGCGCTGCTGTTCGTGGGCGTGCACCTGGGCGTGCCGACGATCGTCGACGGCCGTGCCGATCGGGTCGTGCAGCGCCTCGGCGAGGTCCGGCCGACATTCCTCGGGTCCGTTCCCCACGTGCTGGGCAAGATCCGCGCCGGCGTGGAGTCCGGTGCCGCGGATCTGGGCCGGTTGCGGTTCGTGATCTCCGGCTCGGCGCGGCTCGACCGTCCGCTGGCCGAGTGGTTCGAAGGGGCCGGCGTGCCGGCACTCGAGGGATACGGCCTCACCGAGACCGCGGGTCCGTGCTGCGTCAACCGCCCGGACAGCCGGCGCCTCGGTTCCATGGGCCGGCCGCTGCCCGGCACGCAGGTGCGCATCGCCGCCGACGGGGAACTGCTCGTCCGCAGCCCCGCCGTCATGTCCGGATACCACGACGACGCCGAGCGCACCGCCGCGGTCCTCGACCGCGACGGGTGGTTCCACACCGGCGATCGCGCCGTCGTCGACGACGACGGTTTCGTCACCCTGCGCGCCCGCAAGAAGGAGGTGTTCAAGACCTCCACCGGCAAGTACGTCGCGCCGGTCGCCGTCGCACGCCGGTTCCGGGCACTGTTGCCCGGCGCGGACCTCGTCGTGGTGGGCGAGCACCGCCCCTACTGCGTAGGACTGGTGGTCCCCACCTCGGGCCGGGCGATCCCCCCGGCCGAGGCCGCGGCCGCCGTCGCCCGGCTCAATGCGGAGCTCGGCCGCTGGGAACGCATCCGCCGGTTCACCGTGCTGCCCGCACCGCTGCCGCCCACGGAGGTCGACGCGCACGGACGCCCGCTGCGGGAGCGGGTGCTCGCGCGCTGCGCCGAGGTGGTGCGCCGGCTGTACGAGGGTTGATCAGGGGCGGTAGCCCGGCTCGGTGCGACCGGCGTCCCAGGTGCGATCGGCGTCCCAGGTGGACACCGCCCAGATCACCACCACGTCGATCGCGATGATCGCGAGCGACCATCCCGGGTAGTAGGGCAACCACAGGAAGTTCGCGATGATCGACAGCGCCGCGATGACGATCGCGGCGACGCGCGCCCACGTGGCTCCCGTGACGAGAGCGAGACCGATCACGGCCACGAGGATGCCCAGGATCAGATGCACCCAGCCCCACGCCGAGACGCTCCAGGAGAAGGTGTACTCCTGGCCGACCACGATGATGTCGTCCTTGGCGATCGCGGCGATGCCCTGCAGAACCTGCAGGACGCCGACCGTCGCGAGCAGGATGCCGGCCGCGATCGACGTGCCCGCGGCGAAGCCCTGCTTCAGGCCGGACCCCGTTGCAGGTCCACTGTCGTGGCGGACCGCGGCGGGGCCGCCGGCCTCGTGGGCACCACCACCGTGGCGCGCGGACGCACCCGCCGCTGCCGTGGAACCTGCACCGGCGGTGGCACCTGCACCAGCCGTCGAACCTGTGCCGGCCGTCGAACCTGCACCGGCCGTGGCACCCGCACCGGTTGGAGAACCCGGGGTAACGCTCGAACCTTCGGACACGACAGCTCACCTCTCCCGTTTTCGAAGCGATCCTTCACAGTGTGCGCCGCCGGACGAGAGCGTGGAGCAGGTTCCGAGGGTGAAAAATGTCGGCATTGCCCGGAGAAGGGGGCCGCCGCGGTGGGAGAAGGATCCGGAGAGTGCCGGAGGGAGTGGAGCTAAGGGGACTCGAACCCCTGACCCCCACACTGCCAGTGTGGTGCGCTACCAGCTGCGCCATAGCCCCGTGCAGAACAACCGTGCCACCCGCGGTGGCCTCTCACGACGAGAGGCGAGAGCATTCACTCTCGCCTCTCGCGGTGATGGTGGAGCTAAGGGGACTCGAACCCCTGACCCCCACACTGCCAGTGTGGTGCGCTACCAGCTGCGCCATAGCCCCGTACTCGGATCGTCACCCGGGATTCACTCCCCGGTGCGAGAAGAAAATTACACCATCGCCGTCGACGACAACAAATCGCCTGGTCAGTGGCGACGGTGCGGG
>NZ_PCZU01000095.1:9352-32940 GCF_002887785.1 Rhodococcus sp. ENV425 | reverse complement strand
CACGCCGCGACCGACATCTCCGACGGCCTGCTCGCCGACCTCGGGCACATCGCCGCCGCATCCGGCGTCGCGATCGACGTCTCGCGCGAGCTGCTCGAACCCGGCGCCGAGCTGCGGGCCGCCGCCGCGGAACTCGGGGCCGACGTATGGGAGTGGGTGCTCACCGGCGGCGAGGACCACGCCCTTGCCGCGTGCTTCCCGCCGCACGTGCCGCTGCCGGCGGGCTGGCGGCCCGTCGGCACGGTGCGCGAGGGCGGCGGCGTCACCGTCGACGGCCACGGCCGGCCGGGTCCCGGAGGCTGGCAGAGCTTCTCGAGATAGGTTTCACAGCATGGCTGTGTATGCGCTCGGCGACCGTGTGCCCGATATCCATCCCGACGCCTGGGTCCACCCCGATGCGGTGGTCATCGGCAACGTCACCCTCGGCGCCCGCGCCTCGGTGTGGCCCACCGCGGTCCTGCGCGGTGACTACGGCCGGATCGTCGTCGGCGCCGAGAGCAACATCCAGGACGGGACGATCATCCACTGCACCGCCGTCGACGCCACCGTCATCGGCGCCGGCACCGTGGTCGGCCACAACGCCCACATCGAAGGCTCCACCATCGGCGACGGCTGCCTGATCGGGTCCGGTTCGCTCGTACTCAACGGCTCCGCCGTCGGCGACGGGGCGATCGTCGCGGCCGGCGCGCTCGTGGCCCCGCGTTTCCAGGTGCCGCCGCGGTCCATGGCGATCGGCGTACCCGCGAAGATCCGGGAGGGTTACGAGGTGCCGGAGGGCCACGTCGACGCCAACGCCAAGATGTACGCGGCGAACGCCGAGTACTACCGCAGCGCGCTGCGCAGGATCGACTGAGGGGCCGGGCACCACCGATGGCTGTACGACCCCTGCCGGAGATCGTCGAGGAAGGCTGGGCGCGGGCGCTGGCTCCCGTTGCCGCCGACATCGCCGCGATGGGCGACTTCCTGCGCGCCGAGAACGCCGCCGGACGCGGCTACCTGCCCTCCGGCGCGAACGTGCTGCGGGCCTTCACCCAGCCGTTCGACCGGGTGAAGGTGCTCATCGTCGGCCAGGACCCGTATCCGACGCCGGGTCATGCCGTCGGACTGAGCTTCTCGGTCGCGCCGGAGGTGCGTCCGGTGCCGCGCAGCCTGGCCAACATCTACCGCGAATACAGCGACGACCTCGGCCTGCCGACACCACCCAACGGCGACCTCACACCGTGGTCGGCACAGGGGGTGCTGCTGCTCAACCGCGTCCTGACGGTGCAACCCGGCCAGCCGGCGTCGCATCGGGGCAAGGGCTGGGAGAGCGTGACCGAGCAGGCGATCCGGGCGCTCGTCGCGCGCACCGCGCCGCTCGTCGCGATCCTGTGGGGCCGCGACGCGGCCACCCTCGAACCGATGCTCGGCGACGTGCCCACCGTGAAGTCGGCGCACCCGTCGCCGCTGTCGGCCTCCCGCGGGTTCTTCGGGTCCCGCCCCTTCAGCCGCGCGAACGCGCTGCTGACCGAGCAGGGCGGGGACCCGGTGGACTGGCGCCTGGCCTGAACGGGCGTGGCTCAGCCGCGGCGAATCGACTCGAAGTCGGGGCGCCGCTTCTCGACGAACGCGTCGACACCCTCGATGCCGGTCGGGCCGTTCGCGGCCGCCGCGATCGCCGCGGCCTCCGCGTCGAGCTGCTCGGACAGCGACCGCCCCGCCGAATCGGCGAGCAGTTGCCGGATCCCGGCGTAGGCGGCGGTGGGGCCGTTCGCGAGGGTGCGGGCCACCCGCATCGCCTCGCCGGGCACCTCGTCGTCGGCGACGAGGCGGCTGAGCACCCCGAGCCGCACGGCCTCGTCGGCGTTCAGGACACAGTCGGTGAGGATGATCTCCCGCGCCCGGGCGACTCCGACGATGCGCGGCAGGGTCCACGACATGCCGCCGTCGGGGGTGAACCCGATCGACGGGTAGGCCGGCCGCAGCTTCGTCGAGGGGCCTCCGAGCGCGATGTCGGCGTGCAGCACGATGCTCATGCCCGCGCCCGCCGCCCAGCCCTGGACGGCGGCCACCACGGGCACGCGGGCCGCGTCGAGGGCGCGGACGAAGTCGTGGAACAGGCGTGCGACGTCGCCGACGAACTCGCCGCGGTCGGGCGCGGAGGCGAAGGCGCGGACGTCGCCGCCCGCGCAGAAGTTGGCACCCTCACCGACGAGCAGGACGGCGCCGACCTCGGGGCCGGCGGTGCGCAGGGCCTCGATGCCCTGGGCCATGCCCGCGGGGGAGAGGGACGTGCCGCGCTCGGCGGTCGCCACGGCGATGCGCAGGACGCCGTCCTCGAGGCGGACGTGGGACAGTACTGATTCGGTCACCCGGGGCACCCTACCGGTCGCCCCGCCCGGCGGGTACGGGGTCACGGCGACGATGGCGGAACACGACGAGGCCCCGGCGTCGCAACGCCGGGGCCTCGTATGCCGAACCGGGGATCAGCCGCGA
The DNA here is from genome assembly GCF_002887785.1 of Rhodococcus sp. ENV425. Lineage (NCBI taxonomy): Bacteria > Bacillati > Actinomycetota > Actinomycetes > Mycobacteriales > Nocardiaceae > Rhodococcus > Rhodococcus sp. ENV425. The sequence goes on along the minus strand of NZ_PCZU01000095.1, from coordinate 30,465 downwards.
ACGACCTTGCCCGCCTTGAGGCAGGAGGTGCACACATTGACCTTACGCGTGTTGCCCGGGGCAACCTGAGCGCGCACGCTCTGGATGTTCGGGTTCCAACGACGGTTGGTACGCCGGTGCGAGTGCGAGACCGACTTACCGAAGCCGGGGCCCTTGGCGCATACGTCGCAGACGGCAGCCATAGTCGCGAACTCCTTGGTGAGTAGTGGATATTTTCGTGTCTTCGTCGGCCTGCGAACACGAGGAGGCGTCCGCCATCCGTGCGAGGCAACCCTGCAAGCGTAGCGGGTGGGGGTGGCAATGGCCAAACCGGCCGTCCGACGGGGGCACCGCTACCCTTGCGTCACCGGTTGCGTGGTGGCGAAGGGGGGAAGCAGGTGCTCGAGGTCGGGGAAGCAGTCGACGGGACTGCCCTGCGCCGATGGGTGGATCTCGGGTTGCGGGCGCTCGCCGAGCGCCGCGACGAGATCAACAGCCTCAACGTCTTCCCCGTCCCCGACGGCGACACCGGTACCAACCTGCTCGTCACCCTGCGCTCCGCGGCGGCCGAACTCGACACCTCCGCGGCGGACGCCGAGGACGTCGCCACGATCGTCGGCGCCCTGGCGCGCGGCGCGTTCCACGGCGCCCGCGGCAACTCCGGTGTCCTCCTCGCGCAGATGCTGCGGGGCCTGGCCGACGCCCTCGACGGGGCCGTGGTCGTCGACGGCGCCGCACTCGGGCGCGCCTGGCGGCACGCCGCAGACCTCGTCACCCGCGCGCTGAGCTGCCCCGCCGAGGGCACCATCGTCAGCGTGCTGCACGCGGCCGCCGACGGCGCGCACGCGGCCGGCCGCTCCGGTTCGCTCGTGACGGTGGCGACCGCAGCGGCCGACGCCGCCGCCGAGGCCCTGCAGCGCACCACCGCGCAACTCGACGTGCTGGCCGAGGCCGGCGTCGTCGACGCAGGGGGCCTCGGTCTGCTCCTGCTGCTCGACGCGTTCGTCGAGACGGTGTCGGGCCGGCGTCCGGACCGGGCACCGATCGCGACGTCGAAGCCCGGCGCTCCCGCCCGGCACGGCGGGCACAACGGGCACGAACCCCGCCACGGCGGCGATCAGGACTTCGAGGTCATGTACTTCGTCGAGGGCTCCGACACCGCCCGCATGGACACCCTGCGTACCCGCCTCGACGCCCTCGGGGACTCGGTCGCCGTCGTCGGCGACGGCGCCGGCACCTGGTCCGTGCACGTGCACTGCTGCGACGCGGGCGCTGCCGTCGAGGCCGGCCTGGAGGCCGGGCGGCTGCACCAGGTCACCGTCACGTGCTTCGCGCTGGAGGCACAGCAACGGATCGGCGTCGGCCCGGTGGCTTCCGGGGCCGGAAGCCGCTCGGTGCTCGCCGTCGTGGCCGGCGACGGGGCAGCGGAGCTGTTCGAAGCCGAGGGCGCGGCGATCGTGCGGGCGGACGATCCGATCACCCGCCGGCACCTGCTCGACGCGATCCGCCGGCTGGGCAGCCGTGACGTGATGGTCCTGCCCAACGGTGCGCTGCCCGCCCAGGAACTCGTCGCGGTCGGCGCGGCGGCCCGCGACCACCGGCGCGAGGTGATGTTCCTGCCCTGCTCGTCGATGGTGCAGGGACTGGCGTCGCTTGCGGTGCACGACCCGGGCCGCGAGGCCGCCGACGACGCCTTCGCCATGTCCGAAGCGGCCGCCGCGACCCGGTGGGGCTCGCTGCGCATCGCGAACGAGCGGGCCCTGACCTGGGTGGGAACGTGCGAGCCGGGGCACAGCCTGGGCCTGTCGGGTCATGATGTCGTAGTCATCGAGCATGATCTGGTGACGGCGGGAGCGTCGCTGCTCGACAAGGTGCTCGCCGCGGGCGGAGAGCTCGTGACGATGCTCGTCGGCTTCGACGCGCCCGACGGACTCGCCGAGCGGCTGACCCGGCACGTCAACGACCGCCACCCCGAGGTGGAGGTGCTGGTGTACCACGGGGGACAGCGCAGCGACCTGCTGCAGCTCGGTGTGGAGTAGCCGGCACAGGAACAGTCGGACGCCGGCCCCCCGGCGTCGATCGGAGCGGAGAGGACGGCAGTGGCGACCTTCGCGGACCGACTCGATCATCTTCTCGGCCGCAAGACCGCGGATGCACTCGCCGACTCGTTCGGCATGACCACCGTCGAGGACCTGCTGCGCCACTATCCCCACCGGTACGCCACCCAGGGCGCCGAGCTCGGCGACTCGCAACCGGTCGAGGGCCAGCACGTGACGATCATCGCGCGGGTGGCCAGGGCCGACGAGGTGCGGATGAAGAGCCGGCCCGGCACCCGGCTCGCCGTCGTGCTCGAATCGGACCGGCAGAAGATCGACGTGACCTTCTTCAACCCGCAGAAGGTCAAGTACAACATCAAGCCCGGGGTGCGCGGCATGTTCTCCGGCACCGTCAAGTACTTCCGCGACAAGTGGAGCCTGGCCCACCCGAGCTACATCATCCTGCCCGAGCCTCGCGGCCCCGAGATCGGTGGCGCGGCCCCGCGGCCCACCCGGGTGCGCGGCGCCGGCGCGCTCGCCGGCATGGCCCGCAGTGCCCAGGGCGACGGCGGCATCGACATGTCGATCTTCGATCGGGCCCTCATCCCGATGTACCCCGCAACCCGCGACGTCGAGTCGTGGACCGTGATGCGCTGCGTGCGGCAGATCCTCGATCAGCTCGAGACCGTCGACGACCCGCTGCCCGAGTGGGTGCGTGGCGAGCACGGCCTGATCGGGCTGGACGAGGCGCTGCGCCGCATCCACCTGCCCGACGACCGGGACGACGTCACCGCCGCCCGGGAGCGCCTGCGGTTCGACGAGGCCGCGGCGGTGCAGCTCGTCCTCGCCCGGCGCCGCCACGACGTCGCGGTGCGCACGGCCCCGGCGTGCCCGCGCCGCAGCGGCGGTATCGCCGACGAGTTCGATCGCCGGCTGCCGTTCGAACTGACCGCCGGGCAGCTCGCGGTCGCCGACGAGATCGCGGCGGACCTCGCCGGATCGCACCCGATGAACCGGTTGCTGCAGGGCGAGGTCGGCTCGGGCAAGACGATTGTGGCGCTGCGGGCGATGCTGCAGGTCATCGACGCGGGACACCAGTGCGCACTGCTCGCGCCGACCGAGGTGCTCGCCGCCCAGCATGCGCGCTCGCTGGCGAAGATGCTCGGCGATCTCGCCGCGGCGGGCGAACTCGCCGCCCACGAGCTGGCCACCAAGGTCACCCTCGTGACGGGCTCGATGAGCGCGGTCCGCAAGCGGCAGGCCCTGCTCGACATCGTGAGCGGCGACTCGGGGCTCGTGATCGGCACCCACGCGCTGATCCAGCAGGGCGTCGAGTTCTACGACCTCGGCCTCGTCGTCGTCGACGAACAGCACCGGTTCGGCGTGGAGCAGCGCGACGTGCTGCGCAACCGCGGCCGCGACGGTGCCAGCCCGCACGTGCTGGTCATGACGGCGACACCCATCCCGCGCACCATCGCGATGACCGTCCTCGGCGACCTCGAGGTGTCCACATTGCGGGAACTGCCCCGCGGCCGGTCGCCCATCACCAGCCGGGTCGTGGCGGCGAAGGTGCATCCCAGCTGGGTGGCGCGCGCGTGGGAACGCATCGGCGAAGAGGTCGCGGCGGGCCGCCAGGCGTATGTGGTGTGCTCGCGCATCGGCGACGGCGACAGCGACGAGGACGCCGACCTGGTCGGCTTCGACGAGGCGGAGACGACCGGCGGGCGCGGGGGCAGGGGCAAGCCGCCCGAGACGAAGTCGGTGCTCCAGCAGTTCGAGGAGCTCGCGGGCGGCCCGCTGGCCCACCTGAGGGTCGGGTTGCTGCACGGGCGACTGCCCGCGGACGAGAAGGACGCGGTGATGCGCGACTTCGCCGCCGGAGACATCGACGTGCTGGTGTGCACCACCGTCGTCGAAGTCGGCGTGGATGTGCCCAACGCGACGGTGATGGTGATCGTGGACGCCGACCGGTTCGGGGTCAGTCAGCTGCACCAGCTGCGCGGCCGGGTGGGCCGGGGCGGGCATCCGGGGCTGTGCCTGCTCGTGTCGGATTCGAAGCCCGGCGCGCCCGCCATGGCCCGCCTCGAGGCCGTCGCCGCGACCACCGACGGATTCGCGCTCGCCCAGCTGGACCTGCAGCAGCGCCGCGAGGGCGATGTGCTCGGTGTCGCCCAGTCGGGCACCACCTCGACGCTGCGGATGCTCTCGCTCGTCGACGACGTCGAGGTCATCGCGGCCGCGCAGGACTTCGCCCGCGCCGTGACCGACCGCGATCCGCGGCTCGAGGAACACCCCGGTCTGGCCCGCATGGTGTCGGCCGCGCTCGACACCGAACGGGTCGCGTACCTCGAGAAGTCGTGAGGTTACGTTCCGCGCACGCCGGGCGCGGCGCCGTTGTGAGGTGACGCCCGCCGCACCCGCGACGTTTCCGGCACGTTAAGGATCCCTCGACCTGCATCGTTTCAGTCGGACAAAGACGTGCATCCGTCCCACGATCTGGGATGCGGACGCCGAACGGAGTGTTACGTCGCGGTACCGTCGTCCAATGTTCTCCAAAGTGCTTGTCGCCAACCGAGGCGAGATCGCGATCCGCGCGTTCCGCGCCGCCTATGAACTGGGTGCCGGGACCGTCGCGGTGTTTCCGTACGAGGACCGCAATTCCCTGCACCGGCTCAAGGCCGACGAGGCCTACCAGATCGGGGAGCAGGGACATCCGGTCCGTGCGTACCTGTCCGTGGCGGAGATCGTCGCCGCCGCGAAGAAGGCCGGCGCCGACGCGGTCTACCCCGGCTACGGTTTCCTGTCCGAGAACCCGGACCTGGCGGCGGCGTGCGCGGCGGAGGGCATCACCTTCATCGGTCCGTCGGCGCACGTGCTGGAGCTGACCGGAAACAAGGCGCGGGCGATCGCGGCGGCCAAGGCGGCGGGTCTGCCGGTGCTGGCGTCGTCGGAGCCGTCGGCCGATCTCGAGCAGTTGCTCGCGGCTGCCGAGTCCATGGAGTTCCCGATCTTCGTCAAGGCCGTCGCCGGCGGCGGCGGGCGTGGCATGCGGCGCGTGGCCGAGCGTGGCCAGCTGCGGGAGGCGATCGAGGCGGCGTCCCGGGAGGCGGATGCGGCGTTCGGCGATCCCACGGTGTTCCTCGAGCAGGCGGTGGTCGATCCCCGGCACATCGAGGTGCAGATCCTGGCCGACGGCCAGGGCAATGTGATGCATCTGTTTGAGCGGGACTGCTCGCTGCAGCGCCGCCACCAGAAGGTCATCGAGCTGGCCCCGGCACCGAACCTCGCCCCCGAGCTGCGCGAGCGGATCTGCGCGGACGCCGTCGCGTTCGCGAAGCAGATCGGTTACAGCTGCGCCGGCACCGTCGAGTTCCTCCTCGATTCCCGCGGCAACCACGTCTTCATCGAGATGAACCCGCGCATCCAGGTCGAGCACACGGTCACCGAGGAGATCACCGACGTCGACCTCGTGCAGGCGCAGATGCGCATCGCCTCCGGTGAGTCGCTGACCGACCTGGGCCTGTCGCAGGACAAGGTCGCGATCCGCGGGGCGGCGCTGCAGTGCCGCATCACCACCGAGGATCCGGCCAACGGCTTCCGGCCCGACACCGGGCGCATCAGCGCGTACCGCACGCCCGGCGGCGCCGGGATCCGTCTCGACGGCGGCACCTCCGTCGGCGCCGAGGTCTCCGCCCACTTCGATTCGATGCTGGTCAAGCTTACGGCCCGCGGCCGCGACCTGCCCACGGCCGTCGCCCGCGCCCGCCGCGCGGTCACCGAGTTCCGCATCCGCGGCGTGTCGACGAACATCCCCTTCCTGCAGGCCGTGCTCGACGACCCGGACTTCCGGGCCGGGAACGTCACCACGTCGTTCATCGACGAGCGGCCGCAGCTGCTGACCGCCAAGACCTCCGCCGACCGCGGCACGAAGATCGTCGAGTACCTCGCCGACGTGACGGTGAACAAGCCGCACGGCGAGCGCCCGACGACGGTGTACCCGCACGACAAGCTGCCGAAGATCGACCTCGACGTCGCCCCGCCGGAGGGTTCGCGGCAGCGGCTGCTCGCCCTCGGCCCGGACGGCTTCGCGAAGGCGCTGCGCGAGCAGAAGGCCCTCGCCGTCACCGACACCACCTTCCGCGACGCGCACCAGTCGCTGCTCGCGACGCGCGTGCGCAGCAAGGATCTGCTCACCGTCGCCGGGCACGTCGCGCGGATGACCCCGCAGCTGCTGTCGATCGAGGCGTGGGGCGGCGCCACCTACGACGTCGCGCTGCGGTTCCTGCACGAGGACCCGTGGGAGCGTCTGGCGGCGCTGCGGGAGGCGATCCCGAACATCAACCTGCAGATGCTGCTGCGCGGCCGCAACACGGTCGGCTACACCCCGTACCCGGAGATGGTCACCCGCGCGTTCGTGCGGGAGGCCACCGACACCGGCATCGACATCTTCCGCATCTTCGACGCGCTGAACAACGTCGACCAGATGCGGCCGGCGATCGACGCGGTCCGCGAGACCGGCACCGCCCTGGCCGAGGTCGCGATGTCCTACACCGGGGACCTGTCCGATCCCGGCGAGACGCTCTACACCCTCGACTACTACCTGCGCCTGGCGGAGCAGATCGTCGAGGCCGGGGCCCACGTGCTGGCGATCAAGGACATGGCCGGGCTGCTGCGCGCACCCGCGGCCGCCACCCTGGTCTCGGCGCTGCGCAGCAACTTCGACCTGCCGGTGCACGTGCACACGCACGACACCCCCGGTGGTCAGCTCGCGACGTACCTCGCGGCGTGGCAGGCCGGCGCCGACGCCGTCGACGGCGCCTCCGCCGCGCTGGCCGGCACCACCAGCCAGCCCGCGCTGTCGGCGATCGTCGCCGCGGCCGCGCACTCGGAGTACGACACCGGTCTGGACCTGCAGGCCGTGTGCGACCTCGAGCCGTACTGGGAGGCGCTGCGCAAGGTGTACGCGCCGTTCGAATCGGGCCTGCCCGCCCCGACGGGCCGGGTGTACACCCACGAGATCCCCGGCGGGCAGCTGTCGAACCTGCGGCAGCAGGCCATCGCGCTGGGTCTGGGCGACCGGTTCGAGGAGGTCGAGGCCAAGTATGCCGCGGCCGACCGGATGCTCGGCCGGCTGGTCAAGGTCACTCCGTCGTCGAAGGTGGTCGGTGACCTCGCCCTGCACCTGGTGGGTTCCGGCGTCGCCAGCGACGAGTTCGCGGCCGACCCGGCCCGCTACGACATCCCGGACTCGGTGGTCGGATTCCTGCGCGGTGAGCTCGGCACCCCGCCCGGCGGGTGGCCCGAGCCGTTCCGCTCCAAGGCCCTCGAGGGCCGCGGCGCCCCCAAGCCCGAGGTGCCGCTGACCTCCGAGGAGGAGAAGGCGCTCGACGACACCTCCAGCGAGCGGCGCGCCACCTTGAACCGGCTGCTGTTCCCCGGCCCGACCCAGGCGTTCCTCGAGCACCGGGACCGCTACGGCGACACCTCGGAGCTGTCGGCCAACCAGTTCTTCTACGGTCTGCGCCGCGGTGAGGAACACCGGGTGCGCCTGGACAAGGGTGTCGAGCTGCTGATCGGGCTGGAGGCGATCTCCGAGCCGGACGAGCGCGGCTTCCGGACCGTGATGTGCATCCTCAACGGGCAGCTGCGCCCGGTCTCGGTGCGCGACAAGTCCGTCGCCAGCGAGGTTCCGGCCGCGGAGAAGGCCGACCGCAACAACCCCGGGCACGTCGCCGCGCCGTTCGCCGGCGCCGTGACCCTCCTCGTCGCCGAGGGCGACCGCGTCGCGGCCGGTGACACCGTCGCCACCATCGAGGCGATGAAGATGGAGGCCGCGATCACCGCGCCGCGTGGCGGCACCGTCACCCGCGTCGCCCTCGCCGGCGTGTCCCAGGTGGAGGGCGGCGACCTGCTGGTCGTCGTGTCCACCGAGGAGAGCGCGGAGTGATCGGACGGTTCTCCGGGACGGTGCGATGACCCGGATCGTGGCCGGCCGGGCCGGGGGGCGGCGCCTGAAGGTGCCGCCCCGCGGGACCCGGCCCACCTCGGAGCGGGTCCGCGAGGCGCTGTTCAGTTCGCTCACGGCCCGGATGGAGCTCGACGGCGCGTCGGTGCTGGACCTGTACGCCGGCTCCGGCGCGCTCGGGCTCGAGGCGCTGTCCCGGGGCGCCGTCCACGCCTTGCTCGTCGAGTCCGACGCGCAGGCCGCCGCCGTGATCCGCCGCAACATCACCGAACTCGGTCTGCCGGCGGTGCTGCGGGCTGCGCCGGTCGCCGCCGTGCTCGGCGGTGCCCCGGACCGGGTCTACGACCTCGTGCTCGCCGATCCGCCGTACGCGGTGACCGAGCAGGCGGTGTCCGCGATGCTCACCGCCCTCGTCGACGGGGGCTGGGTGGGGGAGGGCTCGGTGGTGGTGCTCGAACGCTCCTCCCGCTCGCCGGAGACGGTGTGGCCGCAGGCCCTCGAACCGGACCGCGTTCGCAAGTACGGCGAGACCCGGATCGAGATCGCTACCTGCTACGGTTCGGACTCATGAGCAGTGCGGTCTGCCCCGGTTCGTTCGACCCCGTGACCAACGGCCACCTCGACGTCATCTCTCGGACTGCCGTGCAGTTCGACGAAGTGACGGTGACCGTCGTGATCAACCCCAACAAGCAGGGAATGTTCTCGGTTCCCGAGCGCATCGAGATGCTCACCGAAGCCACTGCCCACCTGGGCAACGTGCGCGTCGACTCCTGGCAGGGCCTGCTGGTGGACTATGCACGCGCCCACGGCATCACGGCCATCGTCAAGGGCCTGCGCGGCGCCAACGACTTCGACTACGAGCTGCAGATGGCGCAGATGAACCACAAGCTCACCGGCGTCGACACCCTGTTCGTCGCGACCAACCCGGCCTACAGCTACCTGTCGAGCTCTCTCGTCAAGGAGGTCGCCACCTACGGCGGCGACGTCGCCGACATGCTCCCGGCGACGGTGCACAAGCGGCTGCTCGCGCGGATCGCGGAGCGCACAGCGGCGAAGCGCTGATCCGGCACAGCGGCGAAGTGCTCATCCGGCACAGCGGCGAAGTGCTCATCCGGCACAGCGGCGAAGCGCTCATCCGGCACAGCGGCCGAGGCTGACCCCGCCCGTTCGATCGCCGACACACCGGGTCCGCGATGCGCGACTCCGGCGGCACCTGCGGCAGACTTGCATCCGGCGGCGGTCGCACCGGCCGCGCCGGGACGACGATTGGGGTGGGGCGTGTACCGGGTATTCGAGGCACTCGACGAGCTGGTCGCGATCGTCGAGGAAGCACGCAGTGTCCCGATGACCGCGAGCTGCGTGGTCCCACGCGGCGACGTACTGGACCTGCTCGACGACGTCCGCGACGCGTTGCCGGCCGAACTGGACGACGCGCAGGACGTCCTGGATCATCGGGACAAGCTCATCGGCGACGCGCGGGCCCAGGCCGACAAGACCGTCGCGGACGCCGACGCGGAGGCCCGCGAGACCCTCGACAACGCCCGCGCCGACGCGGACCGCATGCTCGCCGACGCGAAGGCACAGGCGGACCGGATGGTGCAGGAGGCCCGCGCCCACGCCGACGATCTGCTGCGCGACGCCCAGGCCGAGGCCGACGACACGATCGCCGACGCCAAGGAGCAGTACGAGTCCGTGACGGCCCGCGCGCAGGCGGAGGCCGACCGCATGATCGAGGCGGGCAAGGCCTCGTACGAGCGGTCGGTCGCCGACGGCGAGGCCGAGCAGGCCCGTCTGGTGTCGCAGACGGAGGTCGTGCAGGCCGCCCACGCCGAATCCGCGCGGGTCATCGATGCCGCCCACGCCGAGTCGGATCGGCTGCGGTCGGAATGCGACGAGTACGTCGATTCCAAGCTCGCCGAGTTCGAAGACGTGCTCGGCACGACGTTGCGGTCGGTGGGCCGCGGCCGGCAGCAGCTGCGGACGGGCGCCGGTGTGCCCGACTACACGGAGGCCGAACGCCGGTCCGAGCGGCGCCGCTGACGCATCCGGCTCCCGCGCCGGGCGATTTCGTCGCGCCCGGGTCCGTCGCGTATCGTGGAGTGGTTGCCCAGTCGCCCCGTGGGGGCGGCGTCCGTCACCTGGAAAGAGGAAGAAGCATTCCCGTGTCTGCCCGCCGTCACAGCCCCCAGCATCCCGACCGGGATTCGGGTCTCGTGCTGGACGTACGCTCGCTCGGACGCCGTCCGGGCTCCATGCGCACGGTCCACACGGTGGTACCTGCGCCGTTGCGGATCGGACTCGACTCGATCGCGATCGAGGAAGGCACGGATGTGGAACTCGATCTCCGGCTGGAAGCGGTGTCCGAGGGGGTCCTCGTCACCGGGACCGTCCGTGCCGATACAGTCGGCGAGTGCTCGCGCTGCCTCGAGCCCTTCGAGGACTCGGTGGAGCTGTACCTGACGGAGCTGTTCGCCTACCCGAACAGCGTCACGGAGCAGACCACCGACGAGGACGAGGTCTACCGCCTGGTGGACGACACGATCGACCTCGAGCCGGTCATCGTCGACACCGTCGGACTGGAGCTTCCGCTGCGGCCGTTGTGTAGTGACGACTGTGCGGGACTGTGCCCCGAATGCGGCATTCGCCTGGCGATTGCGGAATCCGGGCACGGGCATGAGAGAATGGATCCTCGCTGGGCTGGGTTGGCAGCCGCTTTCGGCGCAGGCTCCGAAGAACCCAGCAGTGCATCCGACAGCAAGAACAACGAGGAGAAGTAGACGTGGCCGTCCCCAAGCGCAGAATGTCGCGTTCGAACACCCGGTCGCGGCGGAGCCAGTGGAACACCACTGCGCCGACGCTCGTCACCTGCCCGAACCGCGGCTGCGGCGAGAAGAAGCTGCCGCACGTGGCGTGCCCGTCCTGCGGCACCTACAACGGCCGTCAGGTGACCGCTGCCGTCTAGTTCTCGAATTCTGAGACATCGTGACGAGCGATTCGACCACCGCATCCGAGGGCGGCGAAGGGGAACACGCGTCCCTTCTCGCCGCCCTCGGTGTCGATGTGGATCCGGAGCTGCTGACGCTTGCGCTCACGCACCGCTCCTACGCGTACGAGAACGGTGGCCTGCCGACCAACGAGCGTCTCGAGTTCCTCGGCGACGCCGTCCTCGGCCTCACCGTGACCGAGAAGCTGTACCTGTCGCATCCGGACAAGTCCGAGGGTGAACTCGCGAAGATCCGGGCGTCGGTGGTGAACATGCACGCCCTCGCCGAGGTCGCGCGGTCTCTCGGTGACGGCGGCCTCGGGCCGCACCTGCTGCTCGGCAAAGGTGAGGAACTCACCGGTGGCCGCGACAAGCCCAGTATTCTCGCGGACGGCATGGAGTCGCTGCTCGGCGCCGTCCACCTGCAGCACGGTATCGACGTCGCACGCACCGTCGTGCTGCGCCTGTTCGCCGAACTCCTCGAGCGGGGTCCGCGGCTCGGCGCCGGTCTCGACTGGAAGACGAGCCTGCAGGAGCTGACCGCGGAACGAGGCGTCGGCGTGCCGGCGTACGAGATCACCGCCACCGGCCCGGACCACGACAAGGAATTCACCGCGACGGTGATCGTCGCGGGCGACGCCCGCGGTGTCGGCGTGGGTCGGACGAAGAAGGAAGCCGAGCAGAAGGCCGCCGCCGCGGCCTGGCAGAGCCTGTCCGACAGCGACGCCACCCCCACCGGCGCCGCCGCCGACCAGAACTGACCCGACGTGCCCGAACTGCCCGAGGTCGAGGTCGTCCGCCGCGGCCTCGACGCGCACGTCCGCGGCGCCACCATCGAGTCCGTCCAGGTGCTGCACCCGCGTGCGGTACGCCGTCACGAACCCGGCCCGCGGGATCTCGCGCTGCGGCTGACCGGGCAGACCGTGGCTGCCGTCCAGCGCCGCGGCAAATACCTGTGGCTCGTCTTGGGACCCGCCGACGTCGCACTGGTCGTCCATCTCGGGATGAGCGGGCAGATGCTGGTCCAGCCGCCGGCGGTGCCGGACGAGAAACACCTGCGCATCCGCGCCGTTCTCGACAACGGCGCCGACCTGCGGTTCGTGGACCAGCGCACCTTCGGAGGCTGGGCCCTCGCCCCGCTCGTCGAGGTCGACGGTGCCGTCCTGCCGGAGCCCGTCGCGCACATCGCCCGCGACCCCCTGGATCCGGCGTTCGACGCGGCCGCCGTGGTGAAGGTGCTGCGCGGCAAGCACACCGAGATCAAGCGCGTCCTCCTCGACCAGACCGTCGTGTCCGGCATCGGCAACATCTACGCCGACGAATCGCTGTGGCGGGCCGGCGTGCACGGCAACCGCGCGGCCGACCGGCTCGGGGGGCCGACCCTGCGGCGGCTGCTCGACGCGGCCCGCGACGTGATGGGCGAGGCGCTCGCCCAGGGCGGTACCTCGTTCGATGCCCTCTATGTCAACGTCAACGGCGAGTCCGGATACTTCGACCGGTCGCTGAACGTCTACGGCCAGGAGAACCTGCCGTGCCCACGGTGCGGGACGCCGGTGCGGCGGGAGAAATTCATGAACCGCTCGTCGTTCAGCTGCCCCCGGTGCCAGCCGCCGCCACGGGGCGCACGGCGAGCCTGACTTCGGCCGTCCTCCGCGGCCGTCGAAGCGGTGAATCCGTCCCGCGATCCCTGCCGACCGTGCACAGTGGGAACGGCGGAGGAGGACGCACATGCGAACATCGAGGAGAGTCGTACCGGCTGCCGCGGCGGCGCTGGTAGTGGCACTCGCGGTCGTCGGATGCGGCACCGACGACTCGTACCCGAGCGAGTCGGCGCAGACGACCACCGAGGCAGCCCGGGAAACGGCCCCGCCGACCGGCACGGCCGAGTCCGAGCCCGGGCCGGCGGGTACCGAGACGCAGGGCACCGAGGCACAGGGCACCGAGACGACGGATGGAATCCCGGCCTATCAGCCGTCGACGCTCGTCAGCCGGGCGATCGGCTCGGCCGTCCTGACGACGTCCGACCCGATCGAGCAGGTCAGCACCTTCTACCTCGACTTCGTGGACCGGGAGGGCTGGCAGACGGTCTCCGAGAGCGTCACTCCCTACAGCACGAGTCTCACGATCAGGAAGCCGGGGAAGGGCGCCTCCATCTCGGTGTCCTCGGGCGGGGACGGGACGCTGGTCTCGATCAGCACCTATCCGTCACCCTGATCCGTCGCCCTGACGGGGCATCCCGGCTGTCTCGGCTCGGATCCGGGCGCCGGGTGGGATACGGTGGAACCGGTGCGCCGGGAAGTCTGGTCGGCAGACGACGACTGCTGCCCGACATCCGAGGACATTCGATGACGACACCCTTCGCCCGCCTGCCGTTGCTCTCCCGTGGATCGTGGGAGGAATCCAAGCGGGTGGCCGAGATTCTCCGCAAGGAGACCGTCGGTGGTGTCCTGCTGCTCATCGGCGCGCTCGCGGCCCTGGTCTGGGCCAACACCCCGTGGTCCGACGCCTACCACAGCCTCCGCGACACCACGGTGGGGCCGTCCGCGCTGCACCTGGACCTGTCACTCGGGACGTGGGCGGCCGACGGTCTGCTGGCCATCTTCTTCTTCGTCGTCGGCCTGGAACTCAAGCGTGAGTTCGTCGCCGGCGACCTGCGGGACCTGCGGCGCGCCGCCGTGCCGATCACCGCAGCGGTGGGAGGGATGGCGGTACCCGCGGCGGTGTTCGTCGCGGTGAACCTGCGCGGCGGAGCGGACGCGCTGACCGGATGGGCGGTGCCCACCGCCACCGACATCGCCTTCGCCGTGGCCATCCTGGCCGTCATCGGGACGCATCTCCCGGCGGCCCTGCGCACCTTCCTGCTCACGCTCGCCGTCGTCGACGACCTGCTCGCCGTCACCGTGATCGCGGTGTTCTACACCGATGAGCTCGACCTGGCGTATCTCGGGCTCGCGATGCTCCCGCTGCTCGCGTTCGCCGTGGCGGTGCAGCGCGGCATCCGGGCCTGGTGGCTCCTGGTGCCGCTGGCGGTGCTCACGTGGTTCCTGGTCCACGAATCCGGTGTCCACGCCACCGTGGCCGGCGTCCTGCTCGGTTTCACCGTGCCCGTCGCCCGCAGGACGCGCACCGGCACGGAGGCTATGGCCGAGCAGTTCGAGCATCGGCTCCGGCCGCTGTCGGCCGGGGTCGCCGTCCCGATCTTTGCGTTCTTCGCCGCCGGCGTGACGATCGGTGGCCTCGACGGCCTGGGTGAGGCGCTCCGCGATCCGATCTCGGTCGGTGTCGTCGCGGGCCTCGTGCTCGGCAAGGTCGTCGGGATCTTCGGCGTCACCTACCTGATGGCCCGGTTCACCCGCGCCCACCTGGACGAGGGACTGAGCTGGCTGGACGTGCTCGGCGTCGCGCTGCTCGGCGGCATCGGCTTCACCGTCTCCCTGCTGATCGGAGACCTCGCCTACGGCGCCGGCACCGTCGCGGCCGACCACGTGAAGGTTGCGGTCCTCGTCGGCTCCCTCACCGCGGCGCTCGCCGCGTCGGTGGTGCTCCGCTCCCGGAACCGCGCCTACCGCAGGATCGCGGAGCTCGAGTCTCTCGACGAGGACCAGGACGGGATCCCTGACGTCTACCAGCACTGAACCCGGCGGGGCCTGCACGACCCAGTTCTGTGCGGGAGGAATCGGCGCCGGTCGGCGATTCCCTGGGCGGAGTGATGTCCCCCACCTAGAATGGGTGGACGGACATCGCGGCCGCATCGTGTGGACCCGGCCCCGTCCACCGGCCGCCGCGGTGCATGCGGGCGATCGGAGGTGGACGTGCATCCCTCCGAACCAGGGCGGTTGCTGCCGCGCCGGGCGCATCGGGCGATCGTCGCCCTTCTGGTCCTCTTCGCTCTGCTGATCGCCGGACCCCGGCTGATCGCGGTGTACACCGATTGGCTCTGGTTCGGAGAGGTCGGCTACCGGGAAGTGTGGGGCACCATCATCGTGACCCGGTTGGTGCTGTTCGCCGCGGTCACGCTGGTGGTGACCGGTCTGCTCTTCGGGGTGACGGCGTGGGCGTACCGATCGCGACCGTTGTTCGCCGTCGGCCCGGACGATCCGATCGAGCGGTACCGGATCGTGGTGCTGAGGCGCCCGAAACTGTTCGCGATCGGTATCCCGTTGCTGCTGGGACTGTTTTTCGGCCTGAGCGCACAGAGTCAGTGGGCCAGAGTGCAGCTGTTCCTCCACGGCGGATCATTCGGTAGCGTCGACGCGCAGTTCGGGTACGACGTCGGGTTCTACGTCTTCGACCTGCCGTTCTACCGGCTCGTGCTGACGTGGGCGTTCCTCGCGCTGTTCCTGGCACTCGTGCTCTGCACGGCCACCCACTACCTTTTCGGGGGACTACGGCTGCCGTTCGCAACCGGCGCCGGGGACCGTCGTGGTGCCACCGGCGCGGCGGGTGCGACGACGCGCGCCGCCCGAATCCAGATCGCCGTGCTCGCCGGGAGTTTCGTCGCGCTCAAGGCGGTCGCGTACTGGTTCGACCGCTACCAGCTGCTGTGGAGCGGCCGGAAGGAACCGACGTTCACCGGGGCCGGATTCACCGACATCAACGCGGTGCTGCCGGCTCGCCTGATCCTCGTGGTGATCGCCGTGCTGTGCGCGGCAGCGTTCTTCGCTTCGATCCTGCTGGACGACCTGCGGGTGCCGTTGATGGCAACCGCGCTGCTGGTCCTGTCGTCGATCGTCGTCGGTGGGATCTTTCCGGCCCTCACGGAGCAGTTCTCGGTGCGCCCGAACGCGGCCGATCGCGAGAGCCCGTACATCGAGCGCAACATCGCCGCGACCAGGCAGGCGTACGGGATCGAGGCCGATCGCGTCGAGTACCTCGACTATCCCGGGGTCGGAACCCGGCCGCCGCGCGAGATCCCGGCCGACGTCACCACGATCGCCAACGCCCGGCTGCTGGACCCGAACGTGCTCTCGAGGACCTTCACCCAGCAACAGCAGCTGAAGAACTTCTACGGTTTCACTCCGCAACTGGACATCGACCGGTACACCATCGACGGGGAGGTCGGCGACTACATTGTCGCCGCCCGAGAACTGTCCCCGAAGAGCCTGAGCGGCAATCAGACCCAATGGATCAACCGGCACACCGTCTACACCCACGGCAACGGATTCGTGGCGGCGCCGGCGAACCGGGTCAACGCCGCCGTCCGGGACGCAGCCGCGGCCGGAAGCGGCAGCGACAGTGGATACCCCATCTACACGGTCAGTGACATCGCTTCCCAGGCTTCCGGTCGGCAACTGATCCCGGTCGAGCAGCCGCGCATCTACTTCGGCGAGCTGATCGCGGCGTCGGACCCGGACTACGCGATTGTCGGCGGGTCCGCCGGTGCGGCGCCGCGCGAGTACGATACGGATACCTCGCAGTACACCTACACCGGCAGCGGGGGCGTGCCGATCGGAAGCTGGATCAACCGGCTGGCGTTCGCGGTCCGGTACGGCGAGCGCAACATCCTGTTCTCCGGCGCCATCGGAGCGGACTCGAAGATCATCTTCGATCGCGATCCGAAGACCCGCGTGGAACGGGTCGCGCCGTGGCTCCGCACCGACGGCAATCCGTACCCGGCGGTCGTGGACGGACGGATCGTCTGGATCGTCGACGGGTACACCACCCTGGCGCACTACCCGTACGCCCAGGCCGGCGCGTTGCCCGACGCCCACGTCAGCGATACCGGCCGGCTGCTTCCGGGTGAGCCCGTCTCCTACATCAGGAACTCGGTCAAGGCCACCGTGGACGCCTACGACGGCACCGTCACCCTCTACCAGGTGGACACGAACGACCCGGTGCTCGCGGCGTGGATGGGGGCCTTTCCCGGCGCCGTGCAACCGCCGGAATCGATCACCCCGGAACTGCGCTCCCACTTCCGTTACCCCGAGGACCTCTTCGGTCTTCAACGGGACCGGCTCGCCAAGTACCACGTCGACGACCCGCGGGAGTTCTTCACCAACAACGCGTTCTGGTCCGTCCCCAGCGACCCGACCTCCGAGGCCGTGGGGTCGCAGCCGCCGTACTACGTGCTGGTCGGTGACCGGGAGAGCGCGGCACCGTCCTTCCGTCTCGCCAGCGCGATGGTCGGGTTCAACCGCGAGTTCCTCTCCGCCTACATCTCGGTGAACTCCGACCCGGACGGCTACGGCCGGATGGAGGTGCTGCAGCTGCCGACCGACACACAGACCCAGGGGCCGCAACAGACCCAGAATTCGATGATCTCCGACACCCGGGTGGCCTCCGAACGCACCCTGCTCGAGCGGTCCAATCGGATCCACTACGGCAATCTGCTGACGCTGCCGATCGCGGACGGCGGGGTGCTCTACGTCGAGCCCCTGTACACCGAACGCCTCACCAGCACCGCCGACGGTTCGACCTTCCCGCAACTGTCGCGAGTGCTGGTCAGCTATCGCGAACCCAGCGCCGGCGGCGTCCGCGTCGGATACGCACCCACCCTCGCCGAGGCCCTCGACCAGGTCTTCGGTGCGGGGACGGGCCGGATGGCGACGGCGCCCGGCGGCGACGCCGCGACCCCGCCACCCCCCGATCCTGCGGCGACCGCTCCGCCACCCGAGGAGGGCGCGACGGTGCCGCCGCCCACAGCGCCGCCCGCAGAGCCGACCCCGGAGCAGCTCACCGATGCCGTCCTCGAACTGAACAGCGCCCTGGCGGATCTGCGCGACGCCCAGCGCACCGGCGACTTCACGTCGTACGGCGCCGCACTCGACCGGCTCCAACGTGCCATCGACAACTTCCTGGCCGCCGGGGGCAGCCTCAACTGAGGGCTCATGCCCTCGTCCGGTCCGCGGCCCGTCCCTCGGTCGGGCCGGGCTGCGTTCCACAGCCGCCGTCCGGCCTCCCTCGGTCGGCCGCCCGGCGACGATCGAGCTTCGGTCCCTGGGGGAGTCCTAGTGCACGAGGGCGAGCCGGCGCCACGACCACAGCGTCAGGCCCGCCGAGACGGCAGGAATGACGAGGGCGAGCGCGAGTTGCGGACCGGTGACGGAACCGGCCTGCGGTCCCGCCGCCCACAGGCCCGGAGCCGAGAACGGGAACCAGCCGCCCGCTCCGGCCATGACCGCCATCTGGGCGACGACCACCACGGCGATGATCGTCCCGACCGCGGGCAGGTATCCCCGCGCAACGGTGGCGACCCAGGCGCAGGGGAATGCGAGTCCCGCGGTGAGCAGGGCGACGGCGAGGAATCTGCCCACGAGCGCCGGCGTCCCCGGGTCGAGGGGCTCGTCGTCGACGAGCGTTCCCGCCACCACCGCCAGTGCGGCGCCCAGCGCGAGGCTGGTGGCGGCCGCCCACGACAGCAGGATCAGCAGCTTTGCGGCGGCGAGGGCCGGGCGGGAGACCGGCGCGGCCCACAGACCGGTGATCGTTCCGTCGGTGAACTCGCGGCCGAAGACCCAGCCGATGACCACACCGAATCCGAGAAGCCCGCCCACCGAGACGATGGTGTCGGCTGCGGCGAACAGTCCCGCTCGGCCGCCGTCGCCGACGATGGTCTGCGCCTTACCCGCCATCACCGCGTTGGCACCGTGCACGGACTGCAGGGTCAGCACGCACATGGCCACCACCCCCGTCGTGAGAAGGGCGGTGGTGACCCATACGGGGCGTGCCCGCCGGAACTTGGCCCACTCGACCGTCAGCGCGGCCCGGATCTGCTCGGAGGTGGTCATCGTCGCGCCTCGCTGTCGCGGTACACCAGGTCGAAGAACTGCCGCTCGAGATCGATTCCGTCCGGGTCGAGGGAGCCGACGACGCGTCCCTCGTTGACGGCTGTGATGCGGTCGGCCACGCGGGCGACCTCGTCGAGATGGTGGCTGGACACCAGCGTCGCCGCGCCGCGCTCCCGGCTGCGCTGCAGCAGCGTGCGCAGCAGCATGATCCCGGCCGGATCGAGCGCATTGGTCGGCTCGTCCAGGATCAGCACATCCGGGTCCGCGATCAGCGCCGCGGCCAGACCCAGCCGCTGCCGGTTGCCGAGGGAGAGTTTCCGTGCGCTGGTCCGCGCCCACCGGGACAGGACCAGTTCCTCGATCCACCGGTCGGCCGCGGCGGTGGCGCCCGCCGCGGACAGGCCGGCGAGGCGGCCCGCGATGCGCAGGTTCTGCGCGACGGTCAGTTCGGGATAGGCCAGCGGTGTTTCGACCAGGTGCCCGACGCCCGTCCAGTGCCGCGCCGGCATCGTCGACGGCGCCAGGCCCCGCACGCGGACGATTCCGTCGTCGGGCTCGATCATGCCGAGGAACAGGCGCATCAACGTCGTCTTTCCCGCCCCGTTGAGGCCCACGAACGCGTGTACCTCGCCCGCCCGCACCTCGGTGGTGACGCCCTCGAGTACCGGCGCGGAGCCGTAGCGTTTGCACACGTTCCGGCACTCGAGCACGACGTCGCCGACCTCGGTCACGGCACCTCCCGTGGCTGCCGTGAGGGACGGGCCTCCGGTGCGAGCTGGTGCAGGGCCGACGCAATCCGGTTGCCGAGAGCCTCGTCGCCGGTTTCTGCCCAGTCCGTCAGCGCCGCCATGAGTGCGCCCATGCAGGCCCCGGCGGCCACTGCGGCCTCGAGTCGTCGTGTCCCCGGTTCGGCGAGCGCGGCGGCGACGGCCTCCTGGGTGCGCAGGGTGTTCTCCCACATCCGCGCGCGCAGCCGGGGGTGTGCCGCGACGATCCGCAGGCGAGTGCGCACGTCCCCGAGATCCGTCTCGGGAATCAGCGCCCAGGCGTCGAGGATCCCCCGGCACGCCCGTTCCAGCGGGCTCCGGTCCGCCGGCTGCGCGGCCACGGCGTCCGCAATGACAGGGTCGTAGGGATCATCAAGCAGAACAGCGTCTTTGGATGGAAAGTACCGGAAGAAGGTCATGTGCGACACCCCGGCGGCGGAGGCGATCCGGTCGACGGTGACGGCGTCGTAGCCGTCCTCGGTGAACAGCTGCACCGCCGTTGCCTGGATGCGCTGCCGGGTCCGCTCGGACTTGGACACCCCATAATGTTAGCCACTAACAGTTCGGGCGATCAAGGGGTGTGCCGCCACTGCCCGGTCCACCCGGCGGGTTCTCACGTACTCACGACGTCGCGCTTCCGGAACGCGGCCAGCCCTGCCGCCGTGACGAGCGCGGTGAGAACGACGAGAGCGACGAAGGAGCCCGCGGCGAACGGTTCGAGCGGCATCTGCCGGACATGGTTCAGCGGGGAGAGGACGCCGGCGCTGTCGGGCAGGTCGAGGATCGGTCCGAAACTGCCCACCAGGTAGCCGTAGACGACCAGCACCCAGACCAGATCGAAGGCGCGGGGGGCGAGACCGAACAGCGCCGCTCCGATCGCCGCGATGCCGAGGACGGCGGGGGCGTATCCGAGATGCGCCCATACCGATGCGGGCACCCGAGTCGGCTCCCCGGTGGACGCCGCGGCCCCGAGCCCGGTCCCCACGCCGGCGAGTGCCAAGAGTGCCACCACGCCCAGAGCGGTCACGGACAGCCCCGCTGCCATCCATCCGGCACGGCTCGTAGCTGTCGCCAAAACGGGCTCGATCCGGCCCGACTGCTCCTCGCCCCGCAGGCGGCGGACGGACAGGATCGCGAAGCAGGAGGCGAGGAAGGCCGTCGTGTATCCGGTCAGGCCCAGGAAGCCGTCGACGAGATTCGCGGCCGAACCACCCATGAGCGCAAGAATGTCCTCGGGCAGGTTCGCAAAGCTCTCGGCGATCGAGCCGGTCAGGGAGCCGTAGAACAACCCCATCAGCGCCAGGCCCGCGCCCCACCCGGCGATGCTGCCGCGCTGCTGCCGTAGCGCCAGGGCGAACGGGTTCGCCAGCGCCGGTGCCGCCTCGGCCCGGCCCGGCCGTGGCGGCACCAGTCCGGCCCCGAGGTCGCGACGGTCCACGACACGGTACGCGGCCGCCGCGGCGGCCGCCGCGAACCCCAACGACAGGGCCAGCGGGCCCCATCGCGGATCGACGAATGCTCGCGTCTGCTGCGACCAGGCGACGGGGGACAGCCAGGACACCGCGCTGCCGTGCCGCTCCAGGACGTCGCCGACGCCCCGCACGACGAAGGCCGTTCCCAGCGCCGCTGCGGCCAGTCCTGTGGCGGTGCGCCCGT
>NZ_PCZU01000095.1:0-9276 GCF_002887785.1 Rhodococcus sp. ENV425 | reverse complement strand
CCGGCGTCCACCCCGGCGGCCGTCATTGCCGCGCTGCCCGCCACGACGAGGGCGGCGTTCGCGACGACTGCGGTCGCCAGGGCCGCGGTCAGCGGGGCGCGCCGGCCCACCGCGCCGGCCAGGACGAGTTCGGTGCGACCGTTCTCCTCCTCGCCCCGTGTGTGCCGGACGACGAGGAGAACGTTCATGAACGCGGCGGCGACCAGCAGGTACAGCCCGTACTGGTTCGCGACGAACGCCTCGAGCGTGGGGTCGTCCATGCCGTAGCCGGGACCCGACATCATCACCCCTGCCGGGTTGTCGGCGAAACCGGCCACGCCGCGGAGGTCCTCGGCGGCCGGATACGCCAGCTGCAGGGCGGCGACGAAGTACGCCGCCAGGGCCGAGATGCCGATCACCCACAGCGGCAGCTTGATCCGATCCCGGCGCAGGTCGAAGCGGACGAGGGACGCGGTCCCGGTGAAGGTGTTCATCGCACGCCGCCCACGCCGGCGATCTGTCGATCGCTGCCGTAGTGGCGCAGGAACAGCTCCTCGAGCGACGGCGGTGCGCTCTCGAGGCTGCGGACGCCGTACTCCGCGAGCCGGCGGACCACCTCGTCGAGGTGACCGTTGTCGACCTCGAACACGGTGTGCCCGTGCTCGTTTCGCAGTGCGTGCACGCCCTCGGCCTGCGCCAGGCCGGACGCGTCGAGGTCGGTGCGGACCGTGATCGTCGACCGGGTGAGATGCCGCAGCTGGGCCAGCGACCCGGATTCCACGGTACGTCCGTCCCGGATGATGGTCACGGTGTCGCAGAGCTTTTCCACCTCGGCGAGGATGTGACTCGACAGCAACACCGACGAGCCGCGCTGCTTCGCTTCGGCAACACAGTCCTGAAACACCCGTTCCATCAACGGGTCGAGGCCGGACGTCGGTTCGTCGAGGACGAGGAGCTCCACGTCCGAGGCGAGTGCCGAGATCAGCGCCACCTTCTGGCGGTTGCCCTTGGAATAGGCGCGGCACTTCTTGCGAGGGTCGAGTTCGAAGCGTTCGACCAGCTCGGTGCGGCGCGCACGGTCGGCCCCTCCCCGCAGGCGGCACAGGAAGTCGATGGCCTCGCCGCCGGTGAGCGACGGCCACAGGTCGATGTCGCCCGGGACGTACGCGAGGTGCCGGTGCACTTCGACGGCGTCGCGCCACGGATCGAACCCGAGCACGGATGCGGAGCCGCCGTCGGCGCGCAGAAGCCCGAGCAGGATCCGGATGGTCGTGGACTTGCCGGCACCGTTGGGGCCGAGGAAGCCGGCCACTTCACCGCGGCCGACGTGCAGGCTGAGACCGTCCAGCGCGGTCGTGGCGCCGAACGTCTTGGTGAGGTCGTGGACCTCCACGATCGTGTTCATGATTGTGTCCTGGGGTAGGCGGGTTCCGGATCAGGAAGGGGGAGCGGCGGATTCGCCGCCCCCGGCGGCCGCCGGCGGGTCCGGGACGTACATCAGGTAGTCGTCGAGCAGCTTGCGGCTGGTGAGCAGACCCTCGGAATACAGCTCGAGGGCCGGTGCGGTGACGGTCTCGGTCAGGTGCCGGAAGAACCCGGTGAAGTCCCCGCCCCGCAGGAGTTCCGGGTGCAGGGTCATCTGCAGCAGCATCGACCCCACGCTCATGCCGGTGAGCAGGCGGGCCCGGGCGCGGTTGTCCCGGGAGGGCCGGATCAGCCCGTTGCGTTCGCCCTCTGCGAGGTAGTCGACCACGTCGTCGACCAGGTGATCGAAGAACTCCGCCGCGCTTTCGCCGCCGGCCTGGAAGGTGCGGGCGACGTAGACGGCGAGCGGGGCGTACTGCTCGGCCCGCCCGAGTTGCGCCAGCCACGGACCGGAGTCGCCGGTGGCGAGGGTCGTCCGCTTGGAATCGCGGATCTGTCCCAGGACCCACTCGTCGCACGCACGTCGCAGGTCCTTCTTGGACCCGAAATGGTGCACGATCAACGCCCCGCTCACCCCCGCGTCCGCGGCGATGGTCCGCAGGCTCGCGTCGAAGCCGTCGCGAGCGAAACGGAGGATTGCGGCCTCCCGGATGCGCGCCGCGGACGTGAGGTCCCGGCGATCGGCTGCCGAGAGGCGACCCGGCGTTGAACGCATGGTCAGTATATTAACCGCGTGTTCAATCGTCGGCAAGAGCCGGGAGGAGGCCCGCCCCGACGCGCCTACGGCGGACCCTTCACGCGGGCGTTGTCGAGCATGCGCATCACCCTCGTCGCGCTCACCCCGTGCACGAGGACGGAGAGGACGACGGTGAAGGCGACGGCGGCCCACAGCTCCTGCTCCTGCGCGATGTCGAGCTCCGCCGCCGCGTACGCGAGGTAGTAGACGGAGCCGATCCCGCGCACGCCGAAGAAGGCCGTGACGCGGCGTTCGCGGACATCCATCTCGCCACAGCCCAGGAGCGAGACCCAGCCGACCACCGGCCGTATCACGAGGACCAGGGCGGCGCCGACGAGAACCGACCCCCACGACAACTCGGCGAGCAGGCCGGTGGTGAGGCCCGCCCCCAGCAGGAGCAGGACCGCCAGCGTGAGGACGTGCTCGAGCTGCTCGATCAGGCTGTGCATCTCGGCGTGGTACTCGTGTGCGCGTTCGATGCGCCGCATGGCCACGGCACACACGAACACGGCCAGGAAGCCGTAGCCGCCGATCAGTTCGGCGATTCCGTACACCGCGAACGTGGCGGCGAGCGCGACGATCGGTTCGCCCCGGTCGGCCAGCCGGACGTGCTCGACGGGGAAGTGGAACACCGCCCGCCCGACGAGATGGCCCGCCAGCCCTCCCACCACGGCGCCCAGGACGATCTTGCCGAGCAGCTCCCACAGCACCCAGGAGACGATCCAGTCCTCGATCGGTCCCTTCGTGAACAGGAACAGCGCGAGGTAGACGAACGGGAACGCCAGCGCATCGTTGAGGCCGGCCTCGGAGGTGAGCCCGAACCGCACTTCGTCGTCTTCGCGGTGGGAACCCTCCCCGGACGTGGGGCCCTCGACCTGCACGTCGGACGCCAGCACGGGATCGGTGGGAGCCAGGGCGGCCCCGAGCAGTACCGCGGCCGCGGGGGTGAGGGCCGCGGCCCACCAGCCCAGCACCGCGACGGCCGCGATGCCGAGGGGCATCGCGATCAGCAGCAGCCGCCGGGTGGACTTCCACGACCGCCACCCGAGGGGACGGTCGATCGCGAGGCCCACGCCCATGAGCGCGACGATCACGCAGACCTCGCTGAGGTACTCCGCCACGGCCGGGTGCCCGCCGGGAGTGAGGGCTTCGGCGTTGTCGAACAACAGCCCCAGCACCGCGCCGGCCACCAGCACGATCATGGGTGCCGAGATCGCCCGGTTGTGGAACAGCCGCGGCACGGTGACGGCGAGAAGCAGCGCGAGCCCGGCGGAAACGTAGATGATCGCGGTGTCCAGTGCCGTGGCCTTCGTTCGCTGCGACGTGGTCGGCGCAAGGATGCCCAGGCGACCGTCGTCCGAAACGCGCGCCCCCGCGCCACCGGGTCCCGGTCAGATGTCGAAGAACACGGTCTCGATCCCGCCTTCCGGGGTGTCCTGCAGACGCACGTCGAAGGTGTAGACCACCTTGCCGTCGCGTTCGGAGCGCTTCGCGATCAGCGTGTCGCGGCGGACCTCCCACTCGATCCCGTCGAGTACGGGGTCGGCGGCGTTGGCGTCGGCCTCGTCGTCGAAGTAGACCCGGGTGTGCAGGCCGATGTTGATGCCCCGTGCGAACAGCACCATGAGGATGTGCGGGGCCTGGAACCCGCCGACGTTCGCCGGCACCGGTCCCGGTTTGATCGTCTCGAAGGTGTAGACGCCGGTGTCGAAGTCGCCGCCCGTGCGGCCCCAGCCGCGGAAGGTCGGATCGATCGCCCTGTCCTGGGCGTGTCCGTCCTGGGTGTCGCCGGGGTGGGCGTACCTGCCCGCGGCGTTGGCCTGCCAGATCTCGATCAGCACGTCGCGCACGGGCGTGCCGGTGCCGTCGAAGACGCGGCCCTCGAGGGTGATGTGCTCGCCCTTCGTCTCCGGGGCGGTCAGCACGTTGCCGAAGTTGTTGTCGAAGATGTCGAACCCGGCCTGCTGCGGTGCGAGCCCGATGTGGACGTACGGGCCGCCGGTCTGCGAGGGGGTCTCCGGGCGGCGCTCGATCATGCTGTGCGGGGAAAGGCTCATCGGGGGGCTCCGGGGAGGTTGGCGTTGTCGAAGAAGGTGGCGCGGCGGCCGCGCAGGGTGAGGTCGAAGCGGTAGGTACGCGCGTCGAAGGGGGCGTTGTTGGCGGGATCCTCCTGCGCGATCAGGCTGCGCAGCTGGTCCAGCGTCGGGATGGTCTTCGCGATGGGGCAGCGCTCGATGAGCGGGTCGCCCTCGAAGTACATCTGGGTGATCAAGCGCTGCGCCCAGCCGGTGCCGTGGATCGAGAAGTGGATGTGGGCGGGCCGCCAGGCGTTGGTGCTGTTGGCCCACGGGTACGGCCCGGGCTTGATGGTGCGGAAGAAGTAGTAGCCGTTGTCGTCGGTGATCATGCGGCCGCAACCGCCGAAGTTCGGGTCGATCGGCGCGAGGTAGCGGTCCTTCTTGTGGCGGTAGCGTCCGCCGGCGTTGGCCTGCCACGCCTCGACCAGGGCGCCCTTCACCGGGTTGCCGAACTCGTCGCGGACGTAGCCGTGCACGATCAGGCGCTCGCCGATCGGCAGGCCGTCCTTGGCGAAGTTGAGGATGAGGTCGTTGTCCTTCTCGCCCAGCTCGCGACGGTCGAAGACCGGCCCGGTCGTCTCCGAGAGCGTGTTGCGCGGCGCGATCAGGGCATTGCGCGGGGAGCGCAGCACCGACGTGCGGTATCCGGGGGTGAGGGCGGGCGGGTGCTGAGTGTGGTCGCGTTCGACGAATTCGCCGGACGCGGCGCCGGGGGCGGCGATGATCATGAGGCGGTACTCCTGGGGACTGTCGCACTGCGACGGACTGGATGCGATCCACGTTATGGGTGAGCATGAGTCATGTAAATTGACGGTTTCGGCCGAATTTCATAACCTGCAGTGATGGAACGCGGTTTCGTGCCCCCGGTCGACCGGGCGTCGCGGCTCCTGGATCGCATCCGGTTGCGCCACCTCACGTGCTTCGTCGCCGTCGCCCAGGAGGGCAACCTCGGCCGGGCCGCCGGCCGGCTGCATCTGAGCCAGCCGGCGGTCACCAAAACCCTCAACGAACTCGAATCCCTGGCCGGCCTGAGCCTGGTGGACCGCGGGCGGCACGGCGCCCGGCTCACCCCCGCCGGCGAGGAGTTCCTGGGCCACGCCGTCGAGGTCACGGACGCGTTGGCGTCCGCCGCCCGCGCCCTCTCCGGGACCGGGCAGCCGGCCGTCGCCCCCGTGCGGGTCGGCGCCCTGCCCACCGTCGCGAGCACCCTGCTGCCCGGTGCGGTCACCCGGCTGCGGGACCGGCGTCCGCACGTCGGCGTGCAGATCCGCACGGCCCCGAACACCGCACTTCTGGGCGCGGTGCGCGCCGGCGAGCTCGACTTCGTCCTCGGCCGGATGGCCGACCCGGAGACCATGCAAGGGCTCTCGTTCGAACTGCTGTACGCCGAGTCGCTGGCCCTGATCGTGCGCCCGGGGCATCCGCTGGCCGGGGGCCCGGTATCGGTGCCGGCGGTGCTGAACCACCCCCTCGTCGTCGCCACCGCCGGAACCGTGCCGCGGCACCACACCGAGGGCTTCCTCGCCCGGCACGGCCTGCGGCTGCCGTCCGGCAGCGTCGAGACCCTCGACGTCTCGGTCGCGCGCGGGCTGGTGCGCGCCGGCGACGCGGTGTGGCTGACACCCGAGCGAGTGCCGCAGGACGACCTCGACGACGGCACGCTCGTGCGGCTGCCGGTACCGACCCCGGGCACCGCCGAACCCGTCGGACTGCTGCGCCGCAGCAGCGCGGACACCCCCGTCGTCGCGGACGAGCTCATCGGGATCCTGCGCGAACTGGCCGTCGGGTGATCATGGCAGGATCTCCCGCATGGCTGAACAGACTTCCGACACGCCGACGACCGAACTGTGGGTCGAGCGCACCGGCACCCGCCGCTACACGGGCCGCAGCTCCCGAGGTGCCGAGGTCCTGATCGGGTCGGAGACCGTCGAGGGTGTCTTCACCCCCGGCGAGCTGTTGAAGATCGCGCTGGCGGCCTGTTCGGGGATGAGCTCGGACTTCCCGCTGTCGCGCCGGCTCGGCGACACCTACGACGTCACGATCCGTGTCTCCGGCGCCGCGGACCGGGAGAACGAGGTGTACCCGCACCTCGTCGAGGAGATGGCGCTGGACCTGAGCGAACTCGACGAGGAGGCGCAGCAGCGCCTCGTCGCGCTCGTCGAGCGATCCGTCGACAAGGTGTGCACCGTCGGCCGTACGCTCGAGGCCGGCACCGAGGTGACGCTGAAGATCGTTCCGGACGCGTGAGCGGTGGATCTCGGCAGGGAGGGCGGATGATTCGTACAGCGGCCGGACTCGCGCTCGCCGTGGGGTTCCTGGCGGGCGGGGCGCCGGCGACGGCCGCGCCCGCTCCGGCGGACTGCGCGCCGTGGCGGGTGGACGTCGTCGCGTCCGGGCTCGGCGTGCTCGAGAATCTCGCGTTCGACGGTCGCGGCCGGCTGCTGGCCTCGGCGTCCACCCCGGCCGGCGGCGGGTCGCTGCTGGCGCTCACGCCCGAGGGACGGGCCGACGCCGTGGTGGCCGAGGTCCCGGCGCCCGGCGGCATCGTCGTCGACGACGGCACGGCGTACTTCACGACCGGCAACGGCACCGTCTCCGGACTGCTCGGCCGCACCGACGGCACCCTGGAGGCCGTCGACCTCGACACCGGGACGCGGCGCACCGTCGCGTCGGGTCTGACCATGCCCAACGGTCTCGTCCGCCTGCCCGACGGGGACTTCCTCGTCAGCCGGAACCTGGGCAGCCCCCCGGGCCTGACGCGCGTCCCGGTCGAGGGTGGGGCCCCGGAAACGATCCGCACCGACCTCGGCTCCGTCAACGGACTCGCGGTCGACGGCGAAACCGTTTATGCAGCTACGACTTTCGATCCGACTACCCGAATTCACGCGTTGAACGCCGGCGACCTCACCGGTCCGGTCCGGACCCTGGACCCGTCCGGGCCCGGGCCCCTCGAGACCGCCGACGATCTCGACGTCGGACCCGACGGCGCGTTGTACGTCCCGCTCAACGTCGCCGGGAAGATCCTGCGGGTCGACCCGGTCACCGGCACCGGCTGCGCGGTCGCCACGGGGGTGCCCTTCGTCTCCGCGGTCGCGTTCGGCGAGGGCCCCGGCTGGGACCCGGACGTCCTCTACACCACCGGCTTCGACGGCGCCGTCCACGCCGTCCGTCCGGTCCGCAGTTCGGGGGAGCAGCCATGACGCAGTCGCCGCCGGACGCCGTCCGGCTCACCGCCTGGGTGCACGGGCGCGTGCAGGGTGTGGGGTTCCGCTGGTGGACGCGGTCGCGAGCCCTCGAACTCGGCCTCGCCGGTCACGCCACCAACCATCCCGACGGGCGCGTGCTCGTCATCGCCGAGGGCCCCCGCGACGCCCTCGAACGACTCCTCGCCGCGCTGCGCTCGGGCGAGACCCCGGGAGAGGTGCGGCTCGTGGTGGAGAGCTGGGAGCCGACGCGCGGTGACCTGACCGGCTTCGTCGAGCGGTGACGGCCCGCCGGTAAGGTTTTCGCACATGTATTTGAAGGGTCTGACGCTCAAGGGCTTCAAGTCTTTCGCGTCCGCGACGACTCTGCGGTTCGAACCGGGCATCACGTGTGTCGTGGGGCCGAACGGTTCCGGCAAGTCCAACGTCGTCGACGCCCTCACCTGGGTGATGGGGGAGCAGGGCGCCAAGGCGCTGCGCGGCGGCAAGATGCAGGACGTCATCTTCGCCGGGACCGCCGGCCGGCAACCCCTCGGCCGTGCCGAGGTCACCCTCACCATCGACAACTCGGACGGCGCGCTGCCCATCGAATACTCCGAGGTGTCCATCACCCGGCGGATGTTCCGCGACGGGGCCGGCGAATACGAGATCAACGGGAACTCGTGCCGGCTGATGGACGTGCAGGAACTGCTGTCCGACTCCGGCATCGGCCGCGAGATGCACGTCATCGTCGGTCAGGGCCGCCTCTCCGCCATCCTCGAGTCCCGGCCGGAGGACCGCCGCGCATTCATCGAGGAAGCCGCCGGAGTCCTCAAGCACCGCAAGCGCAAGGAGAAGGCGGTCCGCAAGCTCGACGCGATGCAGGCCAACCTCGCGCGCCTGACCGACCTCACCGCCGAGCTGCGCCGGCAGCTCAAGCCGCTCGGCCGCCAGGCCGAGGTGGCGCGCCGCGCCCAGACCATCCAGGCGGACCTGCGCGACGCCCGGCTGCGGCTCGCCGCCGACGACCTCGTGACCCGGCGCTCCGAGTTCGCCGACCAGGACGAGCAGGAACGCGTCCTGCGCGAGCGACTCGACCACGTCTCCGCCGAGCTCGACGACGCCAACGCCGAACTCGCACGCCACGAGGAGGCGGTCGCGCGACTCACTCCCGGCGCCGAGGCCGCGTCACAGACCTGGTTCCGGCTCTCCGCGCTCGCCGAACGTCTCGGCGCCACCGTGCGCATCGCCCAGGAACGCGCCCGCCACCTCGACACCGCCCCGGCGGTCCGCGACGGCCAGGATCCGGACGAGATGGAGGCCCGCGCCGACCGCATCGCCGAAGAGGAGGCCGAACTCCTCGAGGCCGTCGAGGTCGCCCACGGCACCCTCGAGGCCGCGAAGGAGCAGCTCGCCGTCCAGGAGGAGGCCGCCGCGGCCGCCGAGCGGGCGCACCTGGCCGCAGTGCGGGCCGTCGCCGACCGGCGGGAGGGACTCGCGCGCCTGGCCGGACAGGTCGACACCGTGCGCACCCGCGCCGAGTCCATCGACGCGGAGGTGGCCCGGCTGACCGTCGCCATCGAAGAGGCCCGGCTGCGCGGTGTCGCCGCCCAGGCCGAGTTCGAGACGGCCCAGGCCCGCATCGACGACCTCGACGCCGGCGAGATCGACGCCGACGCACAGCACGAACGCGCCCTCGAGGCGCTGCGACTCGCCGACGCCCGCCTGAAGGAACTGCAGGACGCCGAGCGCGCGGCCGGCAAGGAGGTCGCCTCCCTCGGGGCGCGCATCGAGGCGCTGGCGATGGGTCTCGAACGCAAGGACGGCGCCGCCTGGCTTCTCGAGCACCGCCCCGACCTGGGATTGTCGGGTCCCC
>NZ_PCZU01000094.1:0-962 GCF_002887785.1 Rhodococcus sp. ENV425 | reverse complement strand
TCGAGGATGGCCTGCTGGGCGGCCTCGGGCAGGGTGTGCAGGATGTGCCGCACCCGCTCCTGCCGGCGGGCGACGGCCTGCCGCTCGGGCATCCCCGGGGTGGCCTTCATCTGCGGCACGATGCCCTCGACGTCCTCCACCCCACCGGCGTGGTGCCCGGCGTCGACGAGGGCCTGCTCCTGCGCCATCGTCGCCTCGTCCTTCTCCTCCGACATCCCGATCGGCCCGATCATCGTGCCATTGAGGAACTGCTTGACCACCGGCTCGTCGCTGGTGAGCAGCACCTCGCGCGGACCGAACATCACCAGCTCCCGGCGGAACAGCATCCCGATGTTGTCCGGCACCGTCCGCGCCAGGTTGATGTTGTGCGAGACGATCAGGATCGTCGCGTCGATCTCGGCGTTGATGTCGATCAGGGTCTGGCT
Organism: Rhodococcus sp. ENV425; assembly: GCF_002887785.1. Classification (NCBI taxonomy): domain Bacteria; kingdom Bacillati; phylum Actinomycetota; class Actinomycetes; order Mycobacteriales; family Nocardiaceae; genus Rhodococcus; species Rhodococcus sp. ENV425. The sequence goes on along the minus strand of NZ_PCZU01000094.1, from coordinate 537 downwards.
GATGTAGGTGGTGCGCACCGGATCCAGCCCCGAGTCCGGCTCGTCGACCAGGATGATCTGCGGATCGAGCACCAGCGCCCGCGCCAGCCCGGCCCGCTTGCGCATGCCGCCGGAGATCTCGCCCGGCAGCTTGTCCTCGGCGCCGAGCAGACCGACGAGCTCGAGCTTCTCCATCACGATCTTGCGGATCTCGGACTCGGACTTCTTCGTGTGCTCGCGCAGCGGGAACGCCACGTTGTCGTAGAGGTTCATCGACCCGAACAGCGCACCGTCCTGGAACAGCACCCCGAACAGCTTGCGGATCTCGTAGAGCTCCTTCGAGGAGCACTGCAGGATGTCGGTGCCGTCGATGACGATCGAGCCCCGCTCCGGCCGCAGCAGACCGATCAGCGACTTGAGGAACACCGACTTGCCCGTACCCGACGGGCCCAGCAGCGCCGACACCTCACCCGCCGGCAGCGTCAACGTCACGTCCTGCCAGATCCGCTGAGACCCGAAGGACTTCGTCAACCCCTCGACAGCTACTTCGACTCCCAC
>NZ_PCZU01000093.1:0-803 GCF_002887785.1 Rhodococcus sp. ENV425 | reverse complement strand
TCGGCATCGACGGCCGGGGCCACCACGTCGCGCTCGCCGACGGGGTAGCCGGCGTGGGCGAGGACGGCTCGGACGTCGGTGCCCATGGTGCCCAGGGTGAGCCGGTCCCCGTCGACGTCGATCGTCACGGTCTTGTGCCGGGCGAGCGCCGTCGCGGCGCCGGCCACCAGGGTGGCCAGGAGCGCCGCGACGACGGCGTACAACAGCACGGAGCGCGAGTTGTTGATCTTCGTCAGTGGGGACACAAGCCGTACTTCTTACCGCAGTCCCATCTTGCTGGTGCACGCCGGCCAGGCTCCCCAGCCCTGCGCGGCCTGGACCTTCTCGGCGACGGCGATCTGCTGCTCGCGGCTGGCCAGGTCGGCGCGCGGCGCGTACTGGGTGCCGCCGAACGCGGCCCAGGTCTGCTGGGTGAACTGCAGACCGCCGTAGAAGCCGTTGCCGGTGTTGATGGCCCAGTTGCCGGTGGCCTCGCACTGCGCGAGGGCGTCCCAGGTGGAGGAGCGTCCGGAGGCGGGCACGGCCGGCTTCGGCTTGGTGCCGACGCGGACGATCGCAGGAGCCGGCTCCCGGACGGTGGTCGAGGCCTTCTCGGTGCGGCCGACCTCGACGCCGTCGATCGTGTGCACGTCGAGGGTCACGGTGCGCTCACCGGGAGCGCCCGGGTTGTCGAGCGCGGTCTCACCCTCGGTCATGTTCGGGTCGTCGACGCGCTGCTCGGGCGCGGGGACCGGCTGGTTCTCGATGCGGGTTTCGATGCGGTCGCGGGTGATGCGGATCTCGAGGCCGTCGGTCAGCGCCGC
>NZ_PCZU01000092.1:20507-27194 GCF_002887785.1 Rhodococcus sp. ENV425 | reverse complement strand
GCACGTCGCCAACGCCGCCCGCGTCGCCGAGTTCCTCACCACCCGCCCCGAGGTCACCGCGGTGTCCTACGCCGGCCTGCCCTCCTCCCCCTGGTACCGGCGCGGCCGGCAGCTCGCCCCCCGCGGCACCGGCGCCATCGTCACCTTCGAACTCGCCGGCGGCGTCGACGCCGGCAAGAAGTTCGTCGACGCACTGACCCTGCACAGCCACGTCGCCAACATCGGCGACGTCCGCTCGCTGGTCATCCACCCCGCCTCCACCACCCACTCCCAGCTCACCGCCACCGAGCAACTCGCCGCCGGCGTCACCCCCGGCCAGGTCCGCCTCGCCGTGGGCATCGAAGGCATCGACGACATCCTCGCCGACATCACCACCGGCCTCGAGGCCGCCGGCGCCTGATCACGGCCGCACGCATCGATCCCGCCCCGGATGCCGGGGCGGGATCGCGCATGTCGGAACCGGGCGCTACCGCACGGCGACCGGGGCGGACACTTCGCCGAGCGCCCTGAGCGCCGGCACCCCGACCGGTTCGGTCGCGAGCAGCGGCACGACCGCGTAGCGATCGGCGAGTTCGGTACGGATCTTGTCGATCTGCTCGAGCTCGGCGGCGGCGCGGCGGCGCAGCAGCGGCGCAGTGGGCGCGGCGGCGGCCACGGAGTTGTCGATCACCCACGCCCAGGGGTGAATACCGGCACGTTCGAGGTCGGCCTGGAGCCCGGCGGCCTCGAGCACGGGGGTGGTCTCGGCGAGGGTGATCAACAGGACCTTGGTCGAAGCCGGGTCCTGCAGGCGCATCATCGGGGTGACGGCGTGCAGGCCCGGGCCCAGCTGCCGGGTGACGTCGCGGTGGTAGGACCCGGTGGCGTCGAGCAGCAGCAGGGTGTGGCCGGTGGGCGCGGTGTCGACGACGACGAACTTGCGCCGGGACTCCTGGATCACTCGCGAGAAGGCTTGGAAGACAGCCACTTCCTCGGTGCACGGGGAGCGCAGGTCCTCGGCGAGGGTCGCGCGGCCCTGCTCGTCGAGGTGCGCACCCTTGGTGGCCATCACCCGCTCGCGGTAGGCGCGAGTGGCCTCGGCGGGATCGATGCGCGAGACGTGGAGGTGTTCGACGTCGCCGTGCAGGGTCTCGGTCAGGTGTGCGGCGGGGTCGGTGGTGGTCAGGTGGACCTCGTGTCCGCGTTCGGCCAGGGCCACGGCGACGGCCGCGGCGACCGTGGTCTTCCCGACCCCGCCCTTGCCCATGCACATCACGAGACCGTGCCCGTCCCGCTCGATCTCGTCGATCAGGGCGCGCAGCGGTGCATCCGCGACCTCCGACACCGCGCCGGTCTCCGGCGGGAGGTCCGTGCCGCCGTCGGCCGTCTCGAACAGCGTCCCGAGGGCATCGAGACCGATCATGTTCGCGGCCTTGAGCTCGATCAGGTCCAGTGGCAACGGTTTCAGCGCCGCCGGCATGCCCGCCAATGCGGCCTGTTCTCGACGGTGGATCGAGAGGGCGAGGGGGTCCGTGTCGCCGGACGGCGCCGGCAGGACGCCGTTGACGACGACGTGCTGGCGGCTCAGCCCGAGGGTGGCGAGTTCGCCGTGCGTGCGGTCGATCTCGGCGAGGGCGGAGCGAGTGGCGCGGGCGACGAGCACGAGCCGGGTGCGCTGCGGGTCCGCCAGTGCGTCGACCGCGGCGGCGTACATGGCTTTCTGCTTGTCGAGCCCGGCGAGCGGTCCGAGGCACGACGCGTCACCCTTGCCCGCCTCGAGGAACTCGGTCCAGTTCCCGGGCAGCTGTAGCAGCCGGATGGTGTGTCCGGTGGGGGCGGTGTCGAACAGCACGTGGTCGAACGAGGCGATCTCGCCGTCGGTGTCGGTCAGCAGGGAGGTGAACTCGTCGAAGGACGCGACCTCGGTGGTGCACGAACCGGAGAGCTGCTCGGTGATCGAGGCGATCTCCGCGTCGGGCAGCAAACCCCGCACCGGTCCGACGATGCGTTCACGGTAGGCGTCGGCGGCCTGCTCGGGATCGATCTCGAGCGCCGACAGGCCCGGCACCGCGGGAATTGCGGTGAGGGCGTTGCCGATCGCCAGGCCGAAGACCTGGCCGACGTTCGAGGCGGGGTCCGTCGAGACCAGCAGCACCTTCTTCCCGGCGCGGGCGAGGCTCAGCGCGCTCGCACAGGCGATGGAGGTCTTGCCGACGCCGCCCTTGCCGGTGAAGAACACGAACCGCGGCGGGTCGGTCAGGAACGTGGGGGTGGTCATCCGGTGATCTCCTCGTCCTCGACAGCTCAGCAGCAGGTGGAGTCGCCGGGTGTGCAGCAGGCATCGTCCGCGAGATTCAGCATCGTCGCGCCGACGGGCGCCTGCGCGGCGTCGAGTCCCGCCCACGCGGCGAGCTGGGTCCGATCGGGGTAGCGGCCGGTGAGCACGGTGACGTCGTCGACGAGCACGAGCGGCAGACCGGCGGAGCCGGCGACCTCGAGGAAGCGCTTGACGGCGGGATTGTGCGCGAAGGCCAGCGGATCGTTGGCGAGGTTGTGCCGGGTGATGGCGGCACCCTGATCCTTCAGCCACTGCATGTCGGCCGTGAAGGTGACGAGGTTCCGGTCCACGTCGTCGCCGCACACGCCGGTGTTGCAGCACAGGGCCGGCTCGAAGACTGCAATGGTGCTCATGAGTTTCTCCTGGATCGGTCGGATCAGCGGGTGGGGGAGGCGGAGTCGAGCAGGCGGGCGGCGAGCGCGTCGACGCGGGCGGCGATGTCGTCGCGCACGAGGCGCATCCGTTCGATGCCGTCGATGCCGCGCTCGGACGGCTCGTCGGTGTCCCAGTTCTCCACGTACGCCGCGTCGACGCGGGCGTCACGGCCGAGGGTGACGACGAGGTCGACCTCCCGCAGCAGCTGCGGATCGATCGGCTTGGGGTACTCGCCGTCCACCGGTGCGCCGACCTCCTCGAGCGCCTGCACCGAGAGGGCGTTGAGCGCCGGACCCGGTGCCGTTCCGGCGGAGTGCACGGCGATGCGGCCGCCGGCGGCCTTGCGCATCAGCGCGGCGGCCATCTGGGACTTGCCGCCGTTCTTCACGCAGACGAACAGCACCGAGGGTGTGCGCACGTGAGGGTTTCCTTCCGACCGGGCCGGCTGTCCGTTTGACGCCGTGTTTCGACAACCGTCAATATAGACGCATGCCGAATCAACCGCCGCGCGGGGACGAGCCCTGCTGCCCGCCGCTCAGCCGCGAGCCGCTCACCTCCGATTGGGCCGGTGACCTGGCTCGCATGTTCAAGGCCCTGGGCGATCCGGTGCGCCTGCGGATGCTGAGCCTGATCGCCAGCCACGAGGGCGGCGAGTGCTGCGTGTGCGACATCTCACCGTCCTTCGACCTGTCGCAACCGACCATCTCGCACCATCTGAAGGTGCTGCGGGAGGCCGGCCTCCTCGACTGCGAACGTCGCGGCACCTGGGTGCACTACCGGGTCGTCCCCTCCGCTCTGGCCCAGCTGTCCGCGGTGCTGTCCGTCGAATCCGGGATCGTCGCGAACTCGTCCTGCACGCCCGCCGTCACCCTCGAGGAGGTCGCCTCGTGACCACCACCAGCGACCACCCGGCCGTGGTCGGCAAGCTGTCCACACTCGACCGGTTCCTGCCGGTGTGGATCGGCGTCGCCATGGTCGCAGGCCTGTTGCTCGGCCGCCTGATCCCGGGCCTCGGCGACATCATCTCCGCCGTCGAGATCGACGGCATCTCGCTGCCGATCGCCCTCGGCCTGCTGATCATGATGTACCCGGTGCTGGCCAAGGTGCGCTACGACCGGCTCGACACCGTCACCGGCGACCGGCGGATGCTGATCGGCTCGCTGGTCCTGAACTGGATCGTCGGGCCGGCGTTGATGTTCGCCCTGGCCTGGCTGATGCTGCCCGACCTGCCCGAGTACCGCACCGGACTGATCATCGTCGGTCTGGCCCGCTGCATCGCCATGGTCATCATCTGGAACGACCTCGCCTGCGGCGACCGCGAAGCCGCCGCCGTGCTGGTCGCGCTGAACTCCGTCTTCCAGGTGATCATGTTCGCCGGCCTCGGCTGGTTCTATCTCTCGGTGCTGCCGGGCTGGCTCGGACTCGAACAGACCACCCTCGACGTCTCGCCCTGGCAGATCGCCAAGTCGGTGCTCATCTTCCTCGGCATCCCGCTGCTCGCCGGTTTCCTCACCCGGCACTTCGGCGAGAAGGCCAAAGGCCGCACCTGGTACGAGCAGAAGTTCCTGCCCAGGATCGGGCCGTGGGCCCTGTACGGGCTGCTGTTCACCATCGTGATGCTCTTCGCGCTGCAGGGCGAGCAGATCACCTCCCACCCGTGGGACGTCGCCCGCATCGCCCTGCCGCTGCTGGCGTACTTCGCGATCATGTGGGGCGGCGGCTATCTCCTGGGCGCCGCGATGGGTCTGGGCTACGAGCGCACCACCACCCTCGCGTTCACCGCGGCCGGCAACAACTTCGAACTCGCCATCGCCGTGGCCATCGCCACCTTCGGCGTCACCTCCGGGCAGGCCCTCGCGGGCGTCGTCGGGCCGCTCATCGAGGTGCCCGTGCTCGTCGGCCTCGTCTACGTCTCGCTCGCCCTGCGCAAGCGCTTCACCCCCTCCGCCACCCCCGCTGCTTCGTGAAGCCCGAGAGCCAGGGAGACGGCATGTCCGACCGCCACCAGCCCGAACTGCTCATGCCGCAGGCAGTACTCCAGCGTGCCGCCGAGCACCTCGCCGACAAGTACGACGGAATCTTCTCCCCGCAGACCGTCGAACGGGTGGTGTTCGAGTCCTATGCGGCACTGCGCCGCACCGCCACCGTCTGCACCCACCTGACCGCGCTCGCCCCGCGGTTCGCCGCCGAACGCCTGACCGCGCTGGCCCAGGCCGAAGGCGCCGTCGCCAAGGACGTTCCGGAGGTGCTGTTCGTCTGTGTACACAACGCCGGCCGCTCCCAGATGGCCGCCGCCCTGCTCGACCACCGTGCCGGTGGCCGCGTCCACGTCCGCTCCGCCGGCTCCGCGCCGATCGCGGCGATCAACCCGGTCGTGGTCGAGGCCATGGCCGAACTCGGACTCGATCTCGGCGCCGAGTTCCCCAAGCCGCTCACCGACGACGTCGTCGCCGCCGCGGACGTGGTCGTGACCATGGGCTGCGGCGACGCCTGCGCCGTCTACCCAGGCAAGCGCTACCTCGACTGGACCGTCCCCGACCCGGACGGACAATCCCTCGAGGTGGTCCGCACCCTCCGTGACGACCTCGACGCCCGGGTCCGCGCTCTGCTCGCCGACCTCACCGCCGTTCCCACCGTCTGACACCCGAAAGGTTCCCTCGATGACCACCAAGCCGTCCGTGCTGTTCGTGTGCGTGCACAACGCCGGCCGCTCCCAGATGGCCGCCGGATTCCTCACCGCCCTCGCCGGCGACGCCGTCGAGGTCCGTTCCGCCGGCAGCGCCCCCGCCGATCAGGTCAACCCCGCCGCCGTCGAGGCCATGGCCGAGCTCGGCATCGACATCTCCACCCAATCCCCGAAGATCCTCACCACCGACGCCGTCGAAGCCTCCGACGTGGTGATCACCATGGGCTGCGGCGACACCTGCCCGGTCTTCCCCGGCAAGAGCTACCGCGACTGGGTGCTCGAGGACCCGGCCGGCAAGGGCGTCGAGTCGGTCCGCCCCATCCGCGACGAGATCAAGACGCGGGTCGAGGCACTGATCGCCGAACTCGTCCCCGGCGCCGTCCGCAGCTGACCCGACCGCAGGGCGGGCCCCGGCCGGATCCGTCGGGACACGCCCTGCGGCCCGGCCGGGTCGGCCACACTGGAGCCCGGGGCGACTCCCACCTTCCCCGCGAACCGAGAAGGGGTGTGCGATGACGGCACTGCCCATCGTCTGGCAACGCCTGGTCAGCCAGGGCCAGACGTGCCGCCGCTGCGCCGGCACCGGTGAGCAGGTCCAGCACGCGGTCGGCACGCTCGAGCAGGTCCTGCGCCCGCTCGGCATCGCACCGCAACTCGAGGTCCGCGAACTCGACGACGCCGCCTTCGCCGCGAACCCGGCCGAATCCAACCGCATCTGGATCGCCGGCCGTCCGCTCGAGGACTGGCTCGACGCCGACGTCGGCAGCAGCCGCTGCTGCTCGGTGTGCGGCGACTCCCCGTGCCGGACCGTCGCACTCGGACCGGTCACGTTCGAGGAGATCCCCGAACGACTGATCGTCAAAGCCGCCCTGATCGCCGCGGCGAGCCTGCTCGACGCCCCCGAACACCCTGACGGCTGACACCGGTAGCTCTGCGCACGACGACGGGCCACGGGTGACGAGGGAGACGATGAGCGCGATCGAGGTGGACGTCGTGGTGATCGGGGGCGGGCAGGCCGGCCTGGCCGCCGGGTACTACCTGCGCCGGGCCGGGCACGAGTTCGTCATCCTCGACGACCGGTCCGCGCCGGGCGGGGCGTGGCCGCACACCTGGCCGTCGCTGCGGCTGTTCTCCCCGGCGGAGTACGCGTCGCTGCCGGGATGGCCGATGCCGCCGTGGCAGGACGGGTTCCCACCCGCTCGGCATGTGATCGAGTATCTGACCGCGTACGAGCGTCGCTACGGCCTGCCGGTGCGGCGGCCGGTGCGGGTGCGGGCGGTCACCCGTGACGACGACCGGGAGCGGCTGC
>NZ_PCZU01000092.1:12688-20461 GCF_002887785.1 Rhodococcus sp. ENV425 | reverse complement strand
GTGCCACCGGCACCTGGCAGCAGCCGTTCTGGCCCGTCTATCCCGGAGCCCGCAGCTTCGCGGGCAGACAGTTGCACACCGTGCAGTACCGCACCCCGGATGACTTCGCCGGTAAGACGGTGGTGGTGATCGGCGGCGGCAACTCCGGGGCCCAGCTGGTCGCCGAGATCTCGGAGGTCACAGGCACCACCTGGGTGACCCCCCGGCCGCCGCGATTCCTGCCGGACGACGTCGACGGACGCGTGCTGTTCGAGATGGCCTCGCGGCGCGCGCTGGCGCTGGCGGCCGGACGCCCCGATCCGGGCGGCATCACCGACCTCGGTGACATCGTGATGGTCCCGGAGGTCCTCGCGGCCCGGGACCGCGGCGCCCTGGATCCGCTGCCGATGTTCGACCGACTGACCCGTGACGGCGTCTTCTGGGACGACACCGGCGAGAGCCGGCACGCGGAGGTGATCGTGTGGGCCACCGGTTTTCGACCCGCCCTGACGCCTCTGCGGCCGTTGCACCTGCGTGGGCCGGACGGTTCGATCGCTGTGGCGGGCACCCAGGCGTTGAAGGAACCCCGGCTGCATCTGCTCGGCTACGGGGACTGGACCGGCCCCGGCTCGGCCACGCTGATCGGGGTCGGGCGCACCGCCAAGGCCGCCGTCGCCGGGCTGGCGATGGACCCCCGCCCCTGAGCCCCCGTCGTTGATTCGTGTCGGATTCCCAACCGTTTCAGGACGTGACTCCGGTTTCGGGCATGGGTGTGTCGCCGACACCCTGGCTGCGTGCCGAGCATCCCGCCCGCCCGGGTGTGGTGGACGACCGTCGACTCCGGTTCCGACCCGGGTCTCGCCGTCTCTTGTCACCGCCTACGACAGGCGTGATGAGCGACGCACGAGAACGGCCCACCGCACCCGGACGCTGCTCGCGGTCCGCACCTCGCCGGTCTCGGTCACCGCGGGCGGTTCGGGGGTGCGCATCGGTTCTCGAGACTCCGGTGCACGGTGGTACGTCGCGTCGAGTGTGCGCGTGGCGGCCCGTTCGACCAGCAGGGGGACGAAGTCTCGGATGCGGCATCCGTCGAGCCGGCCGAGCGTGGCCTCGATCAGGCCCCCCACCACCTCGGGGTCGAGGTCGGGGTAGCGCTGGCCGAGTCGGATTCGGACGACGTCGATGGCGTGCACTTCGCTGTCGTCCATGAGAAGTATTGTCCCGCAGAACAGGACGGGTAGGAACACGTTTCGATACCACTTCGATCTGCGCACCCGCGGCGGAATCAGGCCCCTCTGCACGAGGCCGGTGGGGTCTGTTCGGATCGTCGGCCGGCCCGGGTCATGTCGAACGCCTGCGGCGGTGGGCACGGGCCGGCGGCGGGCCACTCGATGACGAGATGGTCGATTGGGCCAGGCTCCTCGCTGTCGATAACGGCCGTCGCAGAGCCTCTCCCACCGTAGAGAAACGCTCGAACCGACTCCGCCCGAGGCCCTATCCTCTGCACGGCGGGTCGGGTACGGGGCAGGAACCGGGTTCGTCGTTGACGGTCGCCCTGTGTGCCCACCTTCGGCGCGGTGTCCGCCCGGGGAAGGCACCTCGTGCAACCGAGCGAAAACACGTGAGACCGTTTCCCGGACCACGCACCGTTCACCCCGGACGGTGAGGAAGATCAGCACTTTCCCCGAGGCGGATGCGGGATCGGCGCATACTGCTGATGTCTCATCCAACCTGTGAAGGGGACCGCCATGTCCGAGGATGTACGTCACGACCCGGGAAGCATCAGCGTCAAGCAGGGCATCGCGGCGGGCACGTCGGTGGGGGCGGCGGTCATCATGGCCACCGTCGGCATCGTCCAGTTGCTCCAGGGCATCGCCGCGGTGGCCGAGGACGAGTTGTTCGTCCAGGGCCCGGAGTACACGTTCAAGTTCGACTTCACCGCGTGGGGGTGGATCCACATCGTCCTCGGAGTGGTGTTGGTGGTCGTGGGCATCGCCTTGATCACCGGCGCAACGTGGGCGCGGGTAGCGGCGATCGTCGTCGCGGCACTGTCGATCCTGGCGAACTTCCTGTGGCTGCCGTACTACCCGTGGTGGTCGATCCTGATCATCGCCTTGGACGTGGTGGTCATCTGGGCGGTGTCGACCTGGAATCCGCGAGCCGACTACTAGGACGAATCCTGCCGTCGGGCCGAGCTTCGCCCTCGGCAACGCGACGGCCGCCAGGCGCTGACGTCCGTCGGTCAGCCCCTGCAGGTCGATCAGATTTCGGAGGTTTGCACATGAGCAAGCACGAGCACGACATCCTGTACGTGAGCGCTGCGGCATACGACAGCGTCGAGGACGCCGTAGCGGACTACGAGGCACTCGAGCAGCTGTACCGCGAGATACGCACCTCCCACGACTTCGACGCGTCCGTCATCGCCAAGGACGAGAACGGGAAGGTCCACATCGTCAAGAAGCACGAACAACCCACCCGCCACGGGGCAGCGGTCGGCCTCGGCTGGGGACTGGCGGTGGGTGTGGTGGCGGCGCTGTTCCCGCCCGTGGGCATCGGTCTCGTCGGCGCCGCCGCCGGCGGGACGGCCCTCGGGGCCGTGGTGGGGCACGCCAGCGACCGGATGAAACGCAGCGACGTCAAAGAACTCGGTGAGACCCTCGACGAGGGCCAGGCCGGCGTGATCGTGGTGTACGAAACCAACCTCGCCGATCAGATCGTCGCAAACATCAAAGCCGCCAACCGGATCGTCTCCAAAGCCACCGACATGGCCGCCGACCAACTCGCCATCGACATCAGGAACGCCGAGCAGAATCGATAACCTCGCGAACGCTCGCATCGCCCCCTGAGCTCCGCGTTCGAGCGCGTCCGCACACGGCCGCATACCTGCCGCTCAGGCCGGCCGTCCCGGCGTCGTGCCCAGCCCGCGCCACTCGCTGTCCCACGCCGCCCCTCGGCGATGCTCGGCCCACCGGTGCAGCCCGTACAGCCCCGCGCCTGCCGCCGCCGTCACCGTCCACACCGTCAGGGCCGCGACGACGGCGGTGGCGGCACTGTCCGCCCCACTCCGCGGAGGGGCGACCGGAGTGCCGGTCACATCGACCCATTCGATCCGGTCGTACCGGCGCATCAAAGGACTGCGGCTCCACGGGGCCCGACGCCACAGGCGAACGGTCCGGGACGGTCCGGTCTCCATCACCTTCACCCCGCACGTCTACTTCGGCCCGAGGTCACGGCCGGCGCAGGCGGTCCCCGCACCGGCACCTCGTGCAGTCGCTCGTCAGCGACGGGGCATGCTGTCGCGCCCGGTGGTGCCCTGCCCGGCGGTATTCTGCCCCACCGCCTTGGCCTCGAGCTGCGCGAACTCCGCGGGGGTGATCGCACCCGAGTCGAGCAGGGCCTTCGCGTCGGCGATCTGCCCGGCCGGAGATCTGCCGGCCGTCACCTGCCGGATGTACTCGTCGGTGGTCTGCCTGGCCGCGAGCTGCGCCTGCCCGGCCCGGATGGCCATCCCCTGGCCGCGCACCACGAGGTAGATCAAGGCGCTGAAGAACGGGACCACGATCAGCACCACCACCCAGAAGGCCTTGGCCACGCCGGAGACGGTGTGGTCCCGGAACAGATCGATCAGGATCTGGAACAGCACGATCAGATACGCCGCGAACACGAACACGACGATCGTGTACCACAGGAAATCCCAGAACGACTCCATGATGTGCACCTCCTCGACCGGACCTCCTCGACCGCCACAGCGGCGTCGACGCCGCTGCTACGGCACCGCACACTGCCCGGACTCGACCGGATCGAGCAGGCGCCGCCGGGCGAATCGTTCGACCAGCTCGGGGCAGGTCCGGCACCGGAACCCCCGCAAGTCCTCGACGCCGGCGCCACGACCGCCTCCACTCGATGCAGGTGGGGACGGCCGTCGAACTCGGCGACGAGCCGCTCCACCGCTCCGCGGTGAGGGGAACCGCACCCGCCTCGGTCATGCTCGTCTCGAATCACGCAGTCCCGGTGTGCTCCGCCGGATAGGACTGCCTCGAGTGTATGTCCGGCCACTGCCCCGGCACCCGGGAACGAGATGACGGTGATCATCCGGTCGGTGACCAGCGCAATCCGCTTCCCATCGGGTGAGGTGTTCGACCCCGACCTCGAGGTCCTCCCACGCCGCGCCGAGATCCCTCGGCCTCGAAGCGGTCGGCCGACTCCACCCCTCCTCGGCCGGTCTGTCCCGCGGTCAGCCCCGGGATGCCGGGCGTCCCGGGTCATCCGCACCGGTCGTCGCGTCCTGCTTCGTCACCGCTGGGCGCGGTCCCGTCGAAAAATCCCGCCAGCCGACGAGCACCGTGTGCACGGTTTCGGCGCCGTGCAGCGGTTCGGGCGGGGCGGGCAGATCGGCGGGGTAGACGAGAAACGGAGTGCTCTGCGGTCCGCCCATGCCGCCGTGCGAGCCGACCTGCTCCTCGAACGCCGCGACCTCGTCGGTGTCGGGCCAGTACGTGCCGCCGACCATGATGTCGGCAACGTTGTCGAAGGTGTCGGTGCGACGCACCTTCGCCAGCGCGTCGGGGCCCATCACCGCCAGCGGGTTCCGGCCGGTGACCTTCCCCGTGGTCACGTCGACCTCGCCGTGGGGCCCGAGCACCACGGACCCCCCGGGAGCGGCCACGAGCAGGAAGCCGATCCCGGGATGCTCGCGCAGCCCGGTGAGCAGACCGGGGTGGGCGGCCTCGATGGCGTGGACGTCGGCGCGTCCGGGCAGGTGCGGGAAGTAGACCAGGCCGAGGTTGCCCGAGCCGAGCACGATCGGCTCACCCGCGCAGGCGTGTGCCTCCTCGGCGGCGGCCGGCGAGTGCACGCTGGCCGCGGCGTAGGCGCGCCCCTCCGACCCGGGCTGGGCGGAGACGTCGGATTCGCGCTCGTACCAGTGGCGCTTCGCCGGTTCGCGCCGGGTGGCCAGCCGGATGACCAACTGCCCCAAGGTTTCCCCGTAGCGTTGCAGAAAGGTCGCGCCCTGACTCTGCCCGTGGTCGGACAGCACGACGACGCGGTAGGGCCGATCGGCCTGCGCCACCACGGCGAGCAGCATCTCGACGACGTCGTCGAGTTTGGTCAGCACCGCGAGGGTCTCGGGCCGGGAGATGCCGGAGTGGTGCGACACCTCGTCGTAGCCGATCAGATCGACGTAGACGACGCTGCGCCCCTTGATCAGATCGCCCACCACCGCCGCGACGGCGACATCGGTGGCGAGCACGGTCGCGAACGCCCGCACGAACGGATAGAGCCCGCCCCGCGGCACCCGCGGCTGGATGTCCTTCCGCTTCTGCCGCAGCGACTGGCGTAGTTCCCGTTGCAGTTCCGCGAGCATCCGGATGAACGTGCGCAGCGCGCTCGCCGGGTCGGCGAAGTAGTCGCTGTAGCCGGCACCGCCGCCGAGGCGGGCACCGCGCATCCGGCTGACGACGAGCACGTTGTCGTGCGCGCCGCCGGTGAACAGGTTGCCCCGGCTCGTACCGTCGTGCGCCAGCAGGCCGGGGATGTGGGTGCGTTCGAGTTCGCGTTGCTCGTTGTCGACCGGGTTGCTGAACACCGAGACGTGCTCGGTGGTCTTGTCGTACCAGCGGAACGCCGGCACGTTGTGGTTGGAGCCGTGCAGCACGCCCAGCTGGGTCGCACCCGTCTGACTGCTCCAGTCGGTGTGCCACGGCATCAGCCGGTGGGTCTCGCGCACCAACTTCGCCAGCGCGGGGGTCACACCGTCGGCGATCGCGCGACGCAGCACGTCGTAGCCGAGGCCGTCGATCTGGATGCACAACAGCCCCGGGGACGCGTCCACGAGTGCGGTGTTGCGACGCAACCGGAACCGCTGTCGGCGCACCTGCATCAGCCGGTACGCGGTATCGGAACGGGACGCGATGGCGCCCGAGACGACTGAGGTGAACAGCGAGAGCAGCGCCGCGAGGTAGAACGCATCCCGGCGCTGGTCCACCGACGCGACCGGTACCAGGTAGAGCGTCAACAGCATGATCACACCGCCGGCCACGAACACCCCGACGAACAGCAGCACCGGACCGATCCACGACATCAACCGCATCATCACCGGCCACAGCGCCGCGTTCAGGAGGCCGAACACCAACGCGAGCGCCAGCGCGGCCGGCAGCGTCGGTAGCGGAGTGAAGCCCGACGGGTCCAGGGTGATGCCGTCGAGGATGCGGTCGAGCACGATGAGCGCGAGCGCCGACGACCCCCACAGCACCAGGAACTCGACGAGCACCCGCACCATGCCGCCCACCGTGCGCATCGCGGCCCCTTCCCTCGTCTGGAATCGTAAGGGTCGTGAGCACGCCACCGGGTCCGGATGCCGCCACATCCGGTGTGCGCTGGCTCGGACATGCCAGCGCGCTGATCATGGACCGCGGGACGGTCGTCCTGACCGATCCGGTGCTGACCGACCGCGTCGCGCATCTGCGCCGCCGCCGGGGGCCCACCCCGATCGGGCCGCACGTGCGCAACCCGGACGCCGTCCTGCTCTCGCACCTGCACGCCGACCACACCCACCTGCCGTCGCTGCGGCTGCTCGACCCGGACGTTCCGATCGTGGCCCCGTGGCGGGCGATCGACGGCCTGCCCGCGCTGCGCCGATTCGCCGACCGCCTGGTGCCGCTGCGGCCCGGCGACGAGACACGGATCGGCACGCTCACCGTCCGGGCGGTGCCCGCCCGACACGACGGGCGGCGCTGGCGACGCGGCCCGGAACTCGCCCCGGCGATCGGGTACGTCGTCGAGGGGGACCGGCGGACCTACTTCGCCGGCGACACCGACCTGTACCCGGACCTCGCCGACCACGTCGGCCCGGTGGACCTCGCGTTGCTACCCGTCGGGGGCTGGGGTCCGACCCTCGGCAACGGCCACCTCGACCCGTCCCGGGCCGCGGTCGTCGCGCGCCTGGTGGCAGCGGGCCTGGCGGTGCCGATCCACTACGGCACGCTGTGGCCGATCGGCCTCGACGCCGTACGCCCCCGGTTGTTCTTCGGTCCGGGCGCCGAATTCGTCCACCACGCCCAGCGGGCGGGGATCGTCGCGGTGGAATTGCCCCCGGGTGGCGCACTCGGCGCACCGGGCGCCGGCCCCGGTTCGCCGGGACCACACCGCGTATGAACTCGGCCACCTCGGCTCACGGGATGCCGTAGGCGCGGTGGTCGGCCTCGCGGAGCGCGCTCACGTAGTCGCCCCGTCCGCGGCCGGTCCCGTCCGCGCCGGGCGGCACGGCGAGCATCCCCCGGAACTCGTCGACGCTGCGATACCCCTTGCGGCGCATCCACTCGCGCACGCCGTCGAGCAGGACGGCGGCGTACTCGGGACCGTGGCGCAGCAACGCCGAGGCGGACTGCACGACGTCCGCGCCGGCGAGCAGGTACTTGATCACGTCGGTGGCGTCCTCGACGCCGGTGGTCGCGGCCAGGTCGGCACGCACCCGTCCACGCAGCAACGCGATCCAGGTCTGCGGCAGCCGGGTTTCCGCGGGGGTCGAGAGGGTCACGGCAGGCACCACGGTGAGGGTTTCGGGATCGATGTCGGGCTGCAGCAACCGGTTGAACAGCACCAGCCCGTCGGCCCCGGCCTCGTCGAGGCGAAGCGCCATCTCGGCGATCGAACTGAACTGGGGGCTCACCTTGACCGCCACCGGCACGGTGACGGCGTCCGCGACCCGGGCCAGGACGTCGAGGTGCCGTTGTTCGACGTCCCGGCCGCTGATGTGCGGATCACCGGGCAGGTAGTAGATGTTCAGCTCGATCG
>NZ_PCZU01000092.1:8573-12652 GCF_002887785.1 Rhodococcus sp. ENV425 | reverse complement strand
CGCCCACCCGCCCGGGGTGACGCCGTTCAGGCTGCCGATCACCGGGACGGTGACCGCCTGCGCGGCGCGTTCGAGCAGACTCAGGTAGCGGCGCGGTCCGTGGTCCTCGACGGCTTCCTCCGGAAAGTACGACAGGGACTCGGCGTAGCTCTGCGAACCGTGCTCGGTCAGTGCCGCATTGCGCTCCGCTTCGCGCAGCAGCTGCTCTTCGAACAGCGAATAGAGCACCACCGCACCGACGCCTGCCCCGGCGAGCCGCCGGACACCGTCGACCGTGCGGGACAGCGGGGATGCCGCCGCCACCAGTGGGTTCGGCAAGGCCAGGCCCAGATACCGCGTCGACAGGTCCATCAGCGGTCCTTGCGGGCGTCGGCGGTGAAGTGGTGCGACCCTTGCGACGCCATGTCCTCGTACCGGTCCCAGCGCTGAGCGATCGCCTCCTCGGAGAGGCCGAGGAGCCGGTCGTATTCCGCCGGATCGGTGTTGGCGAGCGCGCGGTACCGCAGTTCGCGGCTGCGGTAGTCCTCGAGCGGAATCCTCGGCCGGTGCGAATCGAGCAGGAACGGATTCTGCCCGGCCGCCCGCAACACCGGGTCGTAGCGGATCAGCGGCCAGTGCCCGCTGGCCACCGCGCGGTACTGCTGGTCCATCCCGTGACGCATGTCGATGCCGTGCGCGATGCACTGACTGTAGGCGATCACGAGCGAGGGTCCCTCGTAGGCTTCGGCTTCCCGCATCGCCTGCAACGTGTGTTGCGGATCGGCGCCCATCGCGACCCGGGCGACGTAGACGTTGCCGTAGGCGATGGCCTGCAACGCGAGATCCTTCATCGGCACCGTCTTGCCGCCGGCGGCGAACTTCGCGACCGCCCCGAGCGGGGTGGCCTTGGACATCTGCCCGCCGGTGTTGGAATACACCTCGGTGTCGAGGACGAGGACGTTGACGTTGCGGCCGCTGGCCAGGACGTGGTCGAGGCCCCCGGCACCGATGTCGTAGGCCCAGCCGTCGCCGCCGACGATCCACACGCTGCGCCGCACCAGGTGGTCGAGCACACTGCGCAGGTCGGCGGTTACGGCGGGATCCAGCTCTGCGAGCAGGGTTTCGAGTTCGGCCACCCGCTCCCGCTGGGCGCGCAGCTCGGACTCGCGCAGTTGCGGCGCCGTCAGGATGTCGTCGACGAGGTCGGCACCGATCGCCTCCCGCAGTTCGGTCAGGCGCCGCCGGGCGAGCCGGGTGTGCTCGTCGGCGGCCAGCCGGAACCCGAGCCCGAATTCGGCGTTGTCCTCGAACAGGGAATTGGACCAGGCGGGGCCGCGTCCGTCCGCGTTGGTCGTCCAGGGGGTGGTGGGCAGATTGCCACCGTAGATCGACGAGCAGCCCGTGGCGTTCGCGATCATCAACCGGTCGCCGAACAGCTGGGAGAGCAGCTTGAGGTACGGGGTCTCCCCGCAGCCCGCGCAGGCGCCGGGAAACTCGAACAGCGGCTCGAGGAACTGCGTTCCGCGGACGGTGCCGAAGTCCACCCGGGCCCGGTCGGCCGTCGGCAGCGTCTCGAAGAAGGTGATGTTCTCGCGTTCGGGGGCCACCCGCGGTTCGCGGGGGGCGAGGTTGATGGCCTTGGTCACCGTCGCGCCGGGGGCCACGGCAGGACAGGCCTCGACGCACAGCCCGCATCCGGTGCAGTCCTCGGCGTAGACCTGCAGGGTGTACCGGGCATCCGGCAGGCCCACAGCGCCCAATGCCGCCGAGCCGAACTGCTCCGGGGCACCGTCCAAGTGGGACTTGTCGTAGAACTTGGTACGGATCACGCTGTGCGGACAGACGAAACTGCAGTTTCCGCACTGGATGCAGGTGTCCGGGTCCCACACCGCGACCAGTTCCGAAATGTTGCGCTTCTCGTAGGCGGTGGTGCCGCTCGGGTAGGTGCCGTCCACGGGAAACGCGCTGACCGGCAAGGCGTCCCCGCGCCCGGCCATCATCTCCGCGGTGACGGTGCGGACGAACTCGGGCGCGTACTCGGGCACGATCGGCGCCGGCACCCGCGTGGTGGTCACCCGGTCGGGCACATCGATCCGGTGCAGCTCTTCCAATGCCCGGTCCACCGCGGCCAGTTCGCGCCGCAGCACGTCGGCTCCGCGGTTGCCGTAGGTCTTCTCCACCGACTTCTTGATCCGGGCGACGGCCTGCTCGCGCGGCAGCACATCCGAGATCGCGAAGAAGCAGGTCTGCAGCACGACATTGATCCGCCCGGCGAGCCCGACCTCACGAGCGATCCGGCCCGCGTCGACCGCATACAGCGTGATCCGTTTGTCGAGGATCTGTTCCTGGACCCGGCGGGGCAGCGCGTCCCAGACCTCGTCCGGCCGGTGTCTGCAGTTCAGCAGGAGGGTCGCTCCCGGCGCGGCCGGCCCCAGGACGTCGATCTTGTCGAGGAATCGGAACTGATGGCAGCCGACGAGGTCCGCGCGGCTCACCAGATACGGTGCGCGGATGGGCCGTGGCCCGAAGCGCAGGTGCGAGACGGTCTGCGAGCCGGACTTCTTCGAGTCGTAGACGAAGTAGCCCTGCGCGTGCAGGTGCTCCTCGTCGCCGAGGATCTTGATGGTGTTCTTGTTGGCCCCGACGGTGCCGTCGGAGCCCAGGCCGTAGAAGATCGCCCGCACGGTGTCGGAGGATTCGATGTCGAAGGACGGGTCGTAGGTGATGCTGGTGCCGGACACGTCGTCGTCGATGCCGACGGTGAACCGGCGCCGGGGCCGCTCGCGGGCGAGCTCGGTGAAGACGCCGGCGACCATGCCGGGCGTGAATTCCTTCGACGACAGGCCGTAGCGTCCGCCGCAGACCCGGGGCATGACGGCCCGCTCACCGTCGGCATGTGCCTCGGCGAGGGCCGCGACGACGTCGAGATACAGCGGCTCGCCGAGCGAACCCGGTTCCTTGGTGCGGTCCAGCACGCCGATCGTGCGCACCGTCGCCGGCAGCGCCGCCGACAGCGCCTCGGCGGGGAAGGGCCGATACAGCCGCACCTGCACCACCCCGACCCGCTCACCGCGGGCGGTGAGCGCGGCGGCGGTTTCGGCCGCGGTGTGCGCCCCGGAACCCATCAGCACCAGCACCCGTTCCGCCTCGGGGTGCCCGGTGTAGTCGACGATGCGCATGTCGCGGCCGGTGCGCTCCCCCAACCGCGTCATCAACTCGTCCACCACCGCCGGAACCCGGGCGTAGAACGGGTTGACCGTCTCACGCGCCTGGAAGTAGGTGTCCGGGTTCTGCGCGGTGCCCCGGATGAACGGCCGCTCCGGCGACAACGCGCGTCCGCGGTGCTCGCGGATCAGCTCCTCGGGCACCAGGGCCCGCAGGTCGTCGTCGGCCAGCGTCTCGATGGTGTTGAGCTCGTGCGAGGTGCGGAAGCCGTCGAAGAAGTGCACGAAGGGCACCCGCGTCCGCAGGGTGGCGGCCTGCGCCACCAGCGCCAGATCGTGCGCCTCCTGCACCGAGGCCGAGGCGAGCAACGCGAACCCGGTCTGG
The DNA here is from genome assembly GCF_002887785.1 of Rhodococcus sp. ENV425. Classification (NCBI taxonomy): domain Bacteria; kingdom Bacillati; phylum Actinomycetota; class Actinomycetes; order Mycobacteriales; family Nocardiaceae; genus Rhodococcus; species Rhodococcus sp. ENV425. Next base: position 9,124 of record NZ_PCZU01000092.1, on the reverse strand, counting down.
CGCACCGCCATCACGTCCGAATGGTCACCGAAGATCGACAGTCCCTGCGCGGCCAGGGACCGGGCGGCGACGTGCATGACCGCCGAGGTCAGCTCGCCGGCGATCTTGTACATGTTCGGGATCATCAGCAGCAGCCCCTGCGACGCGGTGAACGTCGTCGCCAGTGCCCCGCCCTGCAGCGCGCCGTGCAGCGCGCCCGCCGCGCCGCCCTCGCTCTGCATCTCCACCACACTCGGCACGGTGCCCCACACGTTCGGCCGGTGCCGGCTGGACCATTCGTCGGCCAGCTCGGCCATCGCCGACGACGGGGTGATCGGATAGATGCAGCACACTTCGTTGAGCCGGTAGGCAACCGACACGGCCGCCTCGTTACCGTCCACCGTGGCACGCGTCATGTCGGCTCCGGAAACATCTCGATGGCGTGGACCGGGCACTGCTCGAAGCACTCTGCGCAGCCGGTGCACTTGTCGTAGTCGTACCGGTAGCCGTGGCCGGCACCCAGCTTGACGATCGCGTCCTCCGGGCACGCGCCGAGACAGCCGTCGCACTCG
>NZ_PCZU01000092.1:0-8538 GCF_002887785.1 Rhodococcus sp. ENV425 | reverse complement strand
CGGCCCGCCTCGAACGTCGCCGCCTCGGCCGATACCCCGCCGACCACCTCGTCGAACCCGGAAACGCGTTGCTCGACAGGCAGTTCGGGCTGCACCCGCCGATCCGCGTCGGCGAAGTACCACAGGTGCAGCTGGTCGAACGTCGCGATCGGATGCTTGGCAGGCCGCTCGTCGGGCACTCGGCGCAGCCAGGCGTCGATGTGGTGTGCCGCCTTCTTCCCGTGCCCCACCCCCACCGTCACGGTGCGCTCGCCGGGCACCATGTCGCCGCCCGCGAACACCCCGGGGCAACCGGTCATCAGCGACCCGTCCACCCGCACGCTGCCGTCGCGCTCGAACTCGACTCCGGGCAGCGTGCGCATGAACGCCGACTCGGTCTCCTGGCCGATCGCCATGATCAGGGTGTCCGCGGCCAGGGTCTCGAAACGTCCGGTCGGCCGCGGACGACCGGACTCGTCGAGTTCCATGACCTCGACCTGCAGTTCGGGACCGTCGAAGGCGGTGACCGTGCGCAGCCAGTTGATCCGTACGCCTTCGCGTTCGGCGTCCTCGGCTTCCTCCTCGTGGGCGGACATCTGCTCGCGGGTGCGGCGATAGACGATGACCGCGTCCTCGGCCCCGAGCCGGCGGGCCACCCGGGCCGCGTCCATCGCCGTGTTGCCGCCGCCGTAGACGGCAACGTGCCGCCCGACGGCCGGGGGTTCCCCGGCGGCGACACCGCGCAGGAACGACACCGCGTCGATCATCGTGCCCGCGTCGCAGGCCGGGATATCGACCCGTTTGGCCAGATGCGCGCCGACCGCGACGAAGACCGCGTCGAAACCACCCTCGGCGCGTTCCGCCGCGAGGTCCTCGACCCGGTGGTTGCAGGTCAGCTCCACGCCCAGCGCCGCGACCCGCTCCAGTTCCGCCTCGAGCACGTCGCGCGGAAGCCGGTAGTTCGGGATGCCGTAGCGCATCATCCCGCCGGGCTCGGAGCCGGCGTCGCGGATCTCGACGTCGTGGCCGCGGCGGGCGAGGTGACAGGCAGCGGACAGCCCGCTCGGTCCGGCACCGATCACCAGTACCCGCTTGCCGCTGCGGGCGGGCGGCGGCTCGAACATCCAGCCCTGCTCGCGCGCCCGGTCGCCGAGAAACCGCTCCACCGAATGGATGGACACGGCGCTGTCCAGAGTGGCGCGGTTGCAGACGGATTCGCAGGGGTGGTAGCACACCCGGCCGTGGATGGCGGCGAACGGATTGTCGGCGACCAACTGCCGCCAGGCCTGCTCGTAGCGGCCGGCCTTCGCGTGCGCCAGCCAGGCCTGGATGTTCTCCCCGGCGGGGCAGCGGGCGTTGCACGGCGGCAACAGGTCCACATACACGGGCCGACGCCGGCGCACCGGCCCCGCGCGGGGACGGCCGTGCACCAGATCCGGCAGCGGTGTGAGCTCCTCCGACGGCCGGGCCGGACGCCCGCCCGTCGCCCCGCCACTGCGCTCGTCGGCAGTCATCCCCTCACGATAGGGCTCCGGCCGGGTGTCCGGCACCGGATTGCGGCGGCACGGACGTGCCGACGACCCGTCTCCGACGGATCGGGCCCGCTACGGACGTGCGTCCGTAGCGGGCCCGTGGGTGTCGCTCAGCAGCACGTCGTCGCGGCGGGCGCCTTCTCGGTGCCGGTCGCCGGTTCTTGTTCGGCGGCGGTGCCGCAGCAGACTCCCTCCGAGTTCTCGCCCTGGTCGAGCAGCTTCGGGCTCGTGCCGAAGGTGTCGCTGTCGGCGAGGACGGTGTAGACCTCCCACTTCTCCCCCGCCGGGCCCGTGACCCACACCTTGTCCTGGGTGGCGAAGCAGCACGTGGTGCCGATCTCCTCGTCGGTGAACAGCCCTTCGTCCGTGAGGCGGGCGATTTCGGAGTGCACCTTTTCGCTCGACTCCACCTCCACCCCGAGGTGGTTGATCGAGCCGCCCTTGCCCGCGTTCTCGATCAGGACGAGCTTCAGCGGCGGCTCGGCAATCGCGAAGTTCGCGTAGCCGGGCTTCACCTTCGCCGGCTCGGTGCCGAACAGCTTCGAGTAGAACGTCACGGCCTCCTGCAGATCGTCGACGTTGAGGGCGAGCTGAACGCGGGACATGATGACCTCCACCTGTGAGACATACATCGAATTAGTACGCCCACTGTCACCCCCTTTTTGACATATGTCAAGAGGGGTGGATGATGGGGACATGCCCAAGGCGCTCCCGGTCATCGACGTCTCCGCCCCCATCTGCTGCGCGCCGGTCTCGGCCGCACCGATGAGCGAGGCAGCCGCCCTCGAGGTGGCGCTGCGGCTCAAGGCGCTCGCCGACCCGACCCGGATCCAGCTGATGTCGATCCTGCTCACCACGCGGGAGGACGACGTCTGCACGTGCGACCTGGCGTCGGCCGTGGGCCTGACGGAGTCGACCGTCAGCCATCACCTCGGCCAGCTCCGCAAGGCCGGGATGGTGCAGTCGACGCGCCGCGGCATGAACGTCCACCATCGCGCCTGCAACGAGGCTCTGCAGGCACTGCGTCTCGTCCTCGACCCCAACTGCTGCACGTGAGAGGGGCCGAATGTCACATGGGTTCGATCACATCGAACCCATGTGACATTCGGCCACACAGCCCCCGGCTCACACCGCGCCGAACAAGACCTGTGCGTTGTCCCAGCACACCGCGCGGACCCATTCGCTGCCGAGACCGAGCCGTTCGACCGCCTCGAGCTGATGGACGTACGGGTACGGGATGTTCGGGAAGTCGCTGCCGAACAGCACCTTCGAGCCCAGTGCCTGCAGCCGCGGCAGCTCGTCCTCCGGGAACGGCATCGACTCCTGCGTGAAGTCGGTGAACGCCATGGTGGTGTCCAGGTGCACCCGCGGGTACTTCTCCGCCAGATCGAGGAACTGGCGGTACTCCGGCATGCCCATGTGCGCGACGATCAGCGCCAGCCGCGGGAACCGTTCCAGCAGCGCGGCGATCGGTCCGGGCCCGGTGTGCGTCCCCGGAGCCGGTCCCGATCCGCAGTGGATCACGATCGGCACGCCGGCATCCTCGAGCAGTCCCCACACCGGGTCGAGCAGCGGGTCGTTGGGGTCGTAGTCGCCGACCTGGATGTGCGACTTGAACACCCGTGCCCCGTGCTCGAGTGCCGCGGCCACGTAGCCGGCGGCGTCGGGCTCGGGATAGAACGTCGCAGTGTGCAGGCAATCGGGGGTGCGGGCCGCGAAGTCCACCGCCCACGCGTTCAGCCACGCGGCCATCGCGGGCTTGTGCGGATAGAGCATCGCCGTGAACCGGCGGACCCTGAAACCCCGCAGCCGCTCGACGCGCTCCTCCTCGGCGTGCCGGTAGGTGATGGGCCACGCCCGGCCCACCAGCGGCCCGGCGGAGTCGAAGTAGCTCCACACCTTGTCCATCACGTTCGACGGCATGAAGTGGGTGTGCACGTCGATAAGGCCGTTGAGGCCGTGCCGGGCCCGGAAGTCGGCCACCTGCTGCGCTTCGTCCATCACCCGAAGGTAGCGACCCCGTCGCCGGTGCGTCTTTTGGGCTGCCCCAGCCGCCCGAAGGACACACCGGCGCCGGAGGCGCCTCAGAAGTACACAGCGATGCGACGGCCGTCGATCTCGTGCACGGCGATGTCCATGTCGTACACCTTGCGCAGCACCTCGGGCTGCAGGATCTCGTCGACGTCGCCGTCCGCGACGACGGCGCCGTCGCGCATCGCGACGATGCGATCCGAGTGGCACGACGCGAAGTTGATGTCGTGGATCACCAGGATCACGGTCTTGCCCATCTCGTGGGCCATGCGTCGCAGCAGCTGCATCATGTGTTGCGAGTGCTTCATGTCCAGGTTGTTGAGCGGTTCGTCGAGCAGCACGTAGTCGGTGTCCTGCGCGAGCACCATCGCGACGAACGCGCGCTGCCGCTGTCCGCCGGAGAGCTGGTCGAGGAAGCGGTGCTCGAGCCCGCCCAGGCCGGTGTACTCGAGGGCGCGGTCGACCGCGTCGTGGCAGGCCGCCGAGAGCCGGCCCTTCGAATGCGGGAATCGCCCGAACTCGACGAGTTCGCGCACCGACAACCGCACCGCCGTGGTGTTGTCCTGGCGCAGCACCGACAGCTTCTTCGCCAGCGCGTCCGAGGGGGTGGCCCGCAGGTCGAGCCCGTCGATGCTGACCGATCCGGCGTCGGTGTCGAGCAGCCGCGCGACGATGGTCAGCAGTGTCGACTTGCCGGCGCCGTTGGCACCGATGATCGACGTGAGGCCGCCGCGCGGGACGTCGAGGTCGACGGGCCCGAGCACGGTGGTGCCGGCGTAGTTCTTGGCGAGGTCCCGAACGGTGATCACAGGCGCGCACCCCTCACGAGCAGGGAGATGAAGTAGATGCCGCCGACGAAGTTGACGACGACGATGAGGCTCGAGTTGTAGTCGAGCAGCCGGGCGAGGACGAACTGCCCGCCGACCAGGGCGACGATCGCGACGAGCGTCGCGGCGGGCACCGTCCAGCGGTGCCGGAACGTGCCGACGAGGTCCCGGGCCCGGTTGGCCCCCAGCAGCCCGAGGAACGTGATGGGCCCGACGAGCGCTGTAGACACCGAGACCAGCACCGCGACGACGATCAGCGCGCGGGTGACGACGCGCCGGTGGTCGACGCCGAGGCCGATCGCGTGCTCGCGGCCCAATGCGACGACGTCGAGCTGACGCAGCAGCGGCACCGAGAACGCCGTCGCCGCGACGACGAGCAGGGCCGACACGGCGAGCAGGTCGACCTGCACGTTGTTGAAGCTGGCGAACAGCACGTCCTGCAGGGTCATGAAGTCGTTGGGGTCGATCAGCCGCGACACCAGCGACGACAGCCCACCGAACAGCGCGCCGAGCACGATGCCGACGAGCACCAGCACGTACAGGTCGCGGGATCCGCGGTCGAAGAGCCATCGGAACAGCACGAGCGCGAAGCCGACCATGGCGAGCACCTCGACCCCGAACTTCAGGCGCGGATCCAGTGTCGCGAGGGCGCTCGCGCCGAACAGGAACACCACGAGGGTCTGCAGCAGCATGAACAGGCTGTCGAAACCCATCACGCCCGGGGTGAGGATGCGGTTGTTGGTGACGGTCTGGAAGATCACCGCGGCGAAGGCGGTGGCGTAGCCGACGAGCACCATCGACAGCACCTGCCGGCCGCGGATCTTCATGGCGAAGTCCCACGAGCCGGTGACGAAGAGGAACAGGTAGGCGCACACCGCCAGTGCGGCGACGACGGCGAGCACGACGAGCACACGGGCAGGGTTCCGGCGACTCGTCACGGCGGGTGCGGCGACGGCCGGGCTCATCGCGCACCTCGCCGGGTGCGCAGGATCAGCGCGATGAACACGACGGCGCCGACGACGCTCGCGACGGTGCCGACCGGGATCTCGTACGGGTAGCGGAGGACGCGGCCGACGACGTCGCACGCGAGCACGAATCCGGCGCCGGCGAGCGCGGTGATCGGCAGGACGCGGCGCAGGTTGTCGCCGAGCGCCAGGGTGACAAGGTTGGGCACGACGAGACCGAGGAACGGGATGGCGCCGACGACGACGGTGACGACGGCGGTGGTGACGGCGACGACGACCATCCCGATGTTGATCACCAGCTGGTACGGGACGCCGAGGTTCTTCGCGAAGCCCTCACCGAGGCCGGCCACGGTGAAGCGGTCGGCGTACAGATAGGCGACGGCCATGACGGCGACGACGACCCAGATGATCTCGTAGCGGCCGCGCAGGATGCCGGAGAAGTCACCGCTGGTCCAGGTGTTCAGGGCCTGCATCAGTTCGAGCCGGTAGGCGAAGAACGTGGTGACGGCCATGACGACGCCGCCGAACATGAGGCCGACGAGCGGTACGACGATCATGTCGGTGAACCGGACGCGGCGCAGGAGCCGCAGGAACAGGAAGGTGCCGACGAGGGAGAAGGCGACGGCGACGAGCATCTTGCCGAGCACGGACTGTCCGCCGAGGAACAGGGTGGCGACGAGGATGCCGAGCAGGGCCCATTCGACGGTGCCGGCGGTGTCCGGCGCCACGAACCGGTTGCGGGTCAGGTGCTGCATGATCAGGCCGGACACGCTCAGGGCGGCGCCGGCGAGCAGGATCGCGATCAGGCGGGGCACGCGCGAGACGAAGAACACCTCGAGGGTCGCGGTGTCGCCGCGCAGCAGGTCGGCGGGGGTGACGTCGGCGACGCCGACGAACAGGGACGCGAAGGCGGCGACGGCGAGCAGCGCCGCGCCGATCAGGACGGGACGCAGACGCGCGGCGGGGCCGGCGGCCGCACGCGGGGTGCGGTCGCCGGCCCTGCCGGTCGTTACCGGGGAGCTCACGGGCGGGAGGCGGTCATGCCGCCGCGGCCTTGCCGACGGCCTGCCCGACGACGTCGATCTGCGACTGGACGGAGCTCAGCGCGCTCGGCGCCATGTACCAGGTGTACAGGTCGAGGTAGGTGATCCGGCCTTCCTTCGCGGCGGTGGTGCCGCCGACGAGCGGGTTGTCGAGGACTCGGGACGCGTTGGGGCCGGTGGTGTCGCCGAGGGGTGCCTCGCGGTCCTGAACGAACATCAGGTCGGGGTCGGCCTGGGCGATGTACTCGAAGGACACGGCGTCACCGTGGGCGACGTCGTCGGCGAAGGTCTCCGACACGGGCTTGACGCCGAGGTCGTGGATGATCCCGTACCGGGAGCCGGGTCCGTACGCGGTGACCTCGGCGGCCTCGACGCGCGTGATGAGTCCCCGCAGGTTCGCCTGTGCGGCGGCAGCGGACACCGCGTCGAACGACGCCTCGATGCCGGCGAACTTCTCCTCGAACGCGCCCTCGGCGCCGAAGATGGTGGCGAGGTTGCGGTTCTGCTTCGCAACGCTGGCGAGGAAGTCCTTGGCGTCGACGGAGAGGTCGACGGTCGGGGCGATCTCGCTGAGCGCGTCGTAGCTGGTGGCCGACCGGGCGGCGACGATGATGAGGTCGGGCTCGAGGGCGTTGACGGCCTCGAAGTCGGGCTCGAACAGCGAGCCGACCTTGGCGACGTCGTCGCCCCGGTAACGCGCGAACGATTCGGGCCAATTCGTGAGCGCGGGGACGCCGACGGCGTCGGGCAGGTCCAGGTCGATCATGGACTGCAGCACGCTCTGGTCGAAGACCACGACCCGTTCGGGATCGACGGGCACCTCGGTATCGCCCTGGGCGTGACTGATGACGACGGTCTCGCCGGTCTCCGCCGCGGTGTCGGAGGAGGTGTCGGAGGAGCAGGCGGAAAGCCCGAGCGAGGCGGCCGCGACTAACGCGACGGCGGCGGACAACCGGATACGCATGGGCAATCTCCTTGAAAATTGAACTTCCGAGGTAGACGGAGCCACCCGCGCAGCCCCACCCACCGCCTCGAACTCAGCCAAGCGTTGCCTAACTTAGCATGCCTTTACTTACCGTTGGCAAGGGTCGTGTCGCCCCACGGACGAGCGCGCCGCCCACTACGGTCGGACCCATGACCTCCACCACGTTCTCCGCCTGGGTCGCGCGCGAGCACGACGACGCGATCGACTTCGCCCCCGAGACCGTCGACGAGACGATGCTGCCCGACGACGGCATCACCGTCCGCGTCCTGCATTCGAGCATCAACTACAAGGACGCCCTCGCCGTCGTCCCGCGCGGCGGCGTGGTCCGCAAGTACCCGATCATTCCCGGCATCGACCTCGCCGGTGAGGTCGTCACCTCCGATCACCCCGACTTCGCGCCCGGGGACCGGGTCCTTGCGCACGGCTACGAGATCGGCACCGGCCGCCACGGCGGCTACGCCGAGTACGCCCGCGTCCCCGCCGACCAGCTCGTCCGGCTCGGCGAGCTCTCCACAGCCGACGCCGCCGCCATCGGCACCGCCGGATTCACCGCGGCGCTGAGCGTGCAGGCCCTGCTGCGGCACGGCCTGACCCCGGACGACGGGCCCGTCGTCGTCACCGGCGCCTCCGGCGGCGTGGGCACCGTCAGCGTCGACCTGCTCGCCGCCGCCGGATTCGAGGTGGTCGCCTCGACCGGCAAGCCGGAAGCCCACGACCTGCTCACCGAACTGGGCGCCGCCTCGGTGATCGGGCGGCTGCCCGAGGACCCCGACGCGAAGCCGCGACCGCTCGGCAAGGCGATCTGGGCCGGGGCCGTGGATTGCGTCGGCGGCGCCACACTCGCCCACGTCCTCAGCACCGTCCAGTGGGGCGGCGCGGTCGCCGCCAGCGGACTCACCGGCGGCGCCGCCCTGCAGACCACGGTGATGCCCTTCATCCTGCGCAGCGTCGCCCTGCTGGGCATCGACTCGGTGCAGCTGCCCATCGGCCCGCGCCGGGCGCTGTGGGAGCGCCTCGCGGGCGACCTGCGGCCCCGGCCCCTGCCCGACACCACCCGCCACATCCCCGCGCGAGAGCTGGTGCCCGCGCTCGACCTCGTGCGGGCCGGCAAGTTCACCGGGCGCGCGGTGATCGAGGTTGCCGGCGGATTCTGAGGGCTCGTCAGAAGAGGGTGAG
>NZ_PCZU01000091.1:0-13750 GCF_002887785.1 Rhodococcus sp. ENV425 | reverse complement strand
GAACGCCGCAGGTTAAACGTCAAGCTGAGACTCTGCATGAAAATGTCAGTGGGTTCTCGTCACGAAGAATGTCAGCAAACCGGGGTCATCGACACCCTCGAGGGGCTGGCTGAGCGGGGTCGGCCTCGAGGAGAACAGCCGCGCCGATGTGCTCGTGGCGGTGTACCAGGTCCTGGCACCCGCGGTCGAGCACGCCTACCACGACCGCACCCCCGGGTGGTGGCCGCGGAGGCGACCTACCATGCCCGGCAGCACGTCCTGGAGATCACCGTCCCCGACCGTGGCCGGTGGCGCACCGTCCCACAGCCCACCCCGCCCATCCGGGGTCGGGGCCTGCGGATGATCGACGCGCTGATCACATCCACCGAACTCATCACCACTGATGCCGCCACGACGGTCACCAGAGACTGGACCTTCCCCGCCCCGGACACACCCGGGTGACACCAGACCCCGTCCGGCCCGTCCGTCCGCCGGCGACTTCGATACCGCCGGGCCTCGGGCGGGGGTCCTGTCCGGCCGACACCGGCGCGTCGACCGGTGGCCGGGGCTGCGCGGGGGGTCCCTATTGCCCTGCCCCGGAAAAGGCGATACCTCACCCGCCCGGTGGCGGCACGGTGGAGCGGGGAGAAGTCGACGCCGGTGGCGGAGGCGCCGGACCGCGCTCCGATCTCGTTCCTCCCCGTCGCGGGCGAGGCGAGAGGGGCGTACAGCCCGTTCGGGGCGTACAGCCCGTTCCCGTCCGTTGGCGCCGAACAGTATCCGCACCTGACAACGGACCCCGACCTGCATGAGCGGGGGATGATTCGTCGTTCGGTACGAGTCTCGTCGCTCGCCCGGGCAGTGGCCGGGGGAGTTCATCGGGTCAGGTTCACCACGCAGCTGTCGACGGCCTGGACCCGGGAGTCACCGGCGGGGATCTTCAGGGCGGCACCGGCGCTGGGGTAGCTACCGGTGTCACGGGCGCCGCCGGTGGCCGCGTAGACGGTGCCGTTCTGGATGACCCATACGTCGGAGCGGTTCGCGACCGTGCCGTCGGCGCGGACGGTGGTGGCCCCGAAGAATTGCAGTGCGCCGTCCACGATCACCGTCCCGTGGGTCAGGCTCAGGGTTTGGTCTTTCAAACCGACGCTGACCTGGTTGACCAGGGTGGTGCTGGCGGGTGTGCAGCGCGGATCGGAGGGGCGCTGCGCGGACGGCGCAGCGGAAGTGGCGGGCGTCGCTGCGGCGCGAGTCGAGGTGGGGGTCGGCGTCGAGGGTGCGCCGGCGGACGTGGTGTTTGCGCCGCATCCGGCGAGGACAAGGGCGGCTGCGGCAAGGGTGAGTAGTGGTGGTCGGATCACGACCGGATCATCCAGGCCGGCGGGTTCGGCGTTACCGGCGCGCACGGGCGTCGGCTTGCCTTGCGATCTCGGGCGCGTCCGCTGCGGTCGGCAGGTCGAGTCGTCGAATCCGAGTCGCCGCCGGTCTCGGACGTGGACGGAGGTGCGGAGGGGGATGTCGGACGCGTCGCAGGACAGGGTCTGCGCGCTCCGGTGTGCGGCCCGACCGCGGGCGCGGATCAGCCGGCCCCAGCGAGTCACCCGGACCGTTTCTCGGTCTCGTCGACCGTGGTCGGCGGCGCGGGGGTCGGGCCGATAGGTTGACCCGGGGATGGGGCACCGCACGACACAGTGAAGGACGCGGATGTATTCGCATGACCTCGGGTCGGTGCCGGCGTCGACGACGACGTGGTACCGGCGCGCCCGGGCCACGGCGCGGCAGGCCACCGTGGCGGTGTCCGCGACGTACTGCGCCGAGCTCGGCTCGCTGAAGATCGTCGTCGCTGACCGGGGACGGTGGCGCCGCCCGCACCCGAGGTCCGTCTCCGATGCGCGGGGGCGGGGGCGGTTACTGATCGATCTCTCGACCAGCCGGGCGCTGTGGATCCTCGCCGAGGCTGGCACGACGCTCGCGATGCACTGGAATCTGTCCGGCCCCGCCCCGGCATTGCCGTCGCCGACCCTGCGGGACGCCACCGGCGCCCCGTAACGCCCCGGCAGATGCGGCCCGCGCCCGGGCAGCGACGGCGCCGCCGGGCGCTCCCACTGTCTGCATCGGCCGTCGGCACGCACGGCCGGGGAATCCGACGCGGCGACAGCTCCGCGCCTGACATCGGCAGGCAGCGGATCTACCGCACGCCCGCGGCGCCGCCCGTACCATCGGCCGGGTGGGACTGCTCACACCCCCGAGGGTGGTGGTCCGAAACGGGTACCGGCTGATCCGGCTGCCGCTGCAGCTGGTCGACGACCTCGTCCTCCCGCACCCTCGGCGCCGACGACCCGATCCGGCTCGCCTTCGACCGGGCGCTGATCGAATGCGACCAGCTCGCCGCCTGCCTTCTGGACGATCCCACCAGCGCGCAGCGCGCCGCCGATCTCGGTGAGCACCCACCCGAGGACGAGCCGTGACCCGGACTTCTCGGGCCGGGGCGGACATTCGTCATCCTCGACGCGGCCGCGCCGCAGAAGGACCGATGACCCCAGCGCGACCCCGGAACTTACCTGCGGACCCAGCTCGGTCCGAGTCGGGTAGGTCACCTCTTTTGGGTCGGCTCTTCGGTCGGCCCGGGTGCCCGTGAGCGACACCAGCGGTCAGGTCAGATCCTCGGTGGGGGCGGTGGCGGCATTGGCCTTGATCGAGGCGATCCCGTGCTGCGCCGCCGCCTTCGAGGTGTAACCCTGACTGGCCGCGATGATCTCCCCGTTCGCTGCCTTCAGGTGAAACCGGAACCGCCCCGCGGCGTCCTTGAACAGCTCGAACTTCGCCGTCATCACCCCTCCTCGACGTGGTGTCCACCAGGGTCACGGACCCCGGTCCCGATCACGGTAAGCCGACCCCCTACTCCACCACGGCCGAACACCCCATTCCCGGCCGAACCCGTCCCCTGCGCAGAGCAGAAACCGTGCCCTGCGCACGTCCACCACGACCGCTCCGCCGTCACGCACCCGCAGGAAGTAATCGGGAGTGTGCCGCTTGATTCTTTTCGCTCGCCACGACAACCGAAAACGCTGAGAACCGATCCCCGTCACCTCAGGGCACGAGTCGAAGGCGATCAGCCAGTCCCGCTCCATCCAGGACTCGTACCCGACATGTGAACCCGTCGTCGCCGACCACCACAGGCCGGGAAAGCTCCGCTGCCCCCAATACGACGGAAATCCGCGCTGGGGGACCGGTCCGCCGCGAGTCCGCGACGGCTCGAGGCTCGCGGGTAGGGGCCCCAACCGAGCGTCGCGAAGTCATGCCACAGCTCAGCCGCAGATCTCGTGTGGCCACCACGGATGAGGACGTGTCGGCGGTGGCATCGAGCACGCTCGCGGTGGTCCTGTCTTCCGGGGGGCGGACGCGGTGCCGCGACGGGCTGATCCTCGATGCCATACTGGCGCGGTGCCGGCAGTGCAGATCATTCTCAGCGTCTTGACGCTGATCGCGGCCGGAACCAGTGCCTTTTTGGTGTGGCGGGCCAATACCAGCGCCACCGAACAGCGGGAGCAGCAGGCACGACGGGAGGAATGGTGGCGTCGGTTCCAGTACGCCACCGAACTCGCCCTCGACCTCGACAACCCGCACCGGTCCAATGTCGGCGTCCAGCTCGTCCGAGCAATGATCACCAGTTCTCTGGCGGGCCGTGACGAACTCCTCGCCGCCGATACCGTGCTTGATGAGGTCCTCGCCCTGGGCGATACTGGCAGCAACGAAGCGGAGGATCACGATGGCGACCACAACAGCACCGAGGGCGACTGACGCACAGATCAACGCCGCCCGGGGCAAACTCGCCATCGACAAGAAGCTCGGCCGCTCCTCGTCTGCCCGGATCAAAGCGATCGCTGCGAAGAAGACCAGCAGCGAACAGCACGACCTCGGCCCCGACACCCGCGCACGCTGAGCGCGCCCTCGGGACCCGGTGGTACCGCGTCGCTTCCCCGTAGTCCCTGCACCGCGGTCGACGGTGGCAGATTCCGAACACGTGTCCGGTCCGAATGGAACACTGCAGGAGCGAGCGGGAAAGACGTGCCCCCGGGTACCCGACCGTAAGGCCGGGATGCCGTTGCACCTCGACGACTACGGGTGACGCGACGGATTCCCAGGTGGGGAGTGCGGTGTGATTGGGGGCCGCGAGGATGCCGGGGGCGGGAGGAGATTTCGGGTGGCCTCGACGGCCCGGCACTGGTGATCTACCAGCGGTCGCTGGAGCGGTCGGCGGCGTAGCGCATCCAGTGGGCACCTGCGCGTTCGGCGTCGTCCAGGGCGGTCGTGGGACTGTGGCCGAGGGCCTGAGCGACGACGTGCGGTGGGGCATGTCGCACGAGTTGGTGCCACGCGGTGTTCTCGGCGGCCAGAGATGGGACCCCATGGTTGCGGAGCCATGCCCCTCGATTCACACCGGACGTGTCGACCCCCTCCCGGGTGGGCCTCGCGCCCGGTATCTGCGCTGTGGGAGGGGGCGAATCGGCGAGGGAAGGACCACAACGGCCGGCAGCTGGGCTCCTCAGATCAGCAGATCGAATTCTGCAACATACGGAGATGAATAATTCTCCAAATCCCCTACCCGCGACCTGCGCCGAGCAGCACCGGACCGCACAGCTCGCGCCTAGCCTCGTTCGCGCGACGGTGCGGTCCGGCGACCCGGTCGTTGCTCGCCCGCGGCGGCAGGATGCCGGATGGTTCCCCGGGGCGGTCGCCAGGCCCTCGGGGGGTCGGCCCGTGTGCACCGCGGGGAGCGCACGAAGGTCGCGAGGGCCCGTCCTGAAAACGGTGTTCCGGTGCTGAGCCGGCGGCGGATGTGTCAGGCTCCGGTGATGACCTGGCCGCAGCGCCTGATGCCGCCGGACGCCACCGAGATGGCCGCGCTCGCCCACGGTCCCCGGGTACTGGCCCAGGAGCCAGGACTGATCGTCGGGCTACGGTCGATCGTGGCGTATTCGTCAGGGCTGGATCTGGCGGTCGTGGCGATGGCCTACGGTGCCCGCGGCAAGATCATGGAAGGGCTGTTCCAGGCGCCGGCCGAGCTCGACCCGGTGACCGGACACCCGCATCGCGGCCGGTGGACAGGCGAATACCGGCAGTTGCAGGTACGGGCCCTCGACGATGCCGTATTACAGCCGGTACCGCGCCGGAGCACCCAGGGCTTTCATCAGCAGGCGGGCTCGTATCGGCGGGAGTATCTCTACGAGGTCTCCCCGCTGCCCGAGACCACCGAGCTGCCGCTGATCACGGCCTGGCCCGCGCTCGGACTCGCACCGGTCACCACCCACCTCGAGCTTCCGGCGCCGGCGGTGCTGCGGGCGGGGATCGTCCCCCTCGTCGGCGAACCCGACCACTGGCCGTGACCCCCGGTCCCCGATCAGGCCGGCATCGACGTCGATGGTGTCGCCGATACCGGCGGCACAGCTCATCGAGTACCTCGATGACCGCCAGCGCGGTGGCTGGGTCGGCTGGCACCTGACGTCAGAACCGTTGGACGAACCGGTACCACGGGCCGCTGTACGGCTGGTAGCCGATCTCGCCGTCGCGTCGGGGATCACCGAGATACGGCGCCCCGTCGGGGAGATACGCCAGGCCGATCGAGTTGATCAGGCCGCCTTCGATGAAGAACAGGCATCCGTCCTCGACCGGGCGGATCTGCCAGATCCGGTACACCCCGATCCGCTGGTCGGTCCACGATTGCCGGCACTGCTGCGCCGCGTTGGCCAGAGCATTCTTCGACACCGCAAATGCCACCCGTGACGGAACGGACAACGCCACAGCCGCGACGGTGAGCACCACCAGGACCGGGGCGACGGCACTGGCGCGCAGCGCCCGGTACCGGAACCAGCCGACCAGCCCGAGCCCCACCCACACCGCCCCCAGGATCACCAGTGCCGCCGAGGCGAGGGCGAAATAGGGAAAGAACACCACCGGCGGCATGAACGCCCACAGGATGACCCCGCACACCAGGGCGACGAGCACCGCGGTGAGGGCGGACAGCGCGGTCCACCATGGTGCCGGGTGTGCCCTGCCGCTCATCGAGCCACTGTCGCACAACCAACAGGACCTCGGCCGGACGAAGGAGGCACGGATCTCGGCGGGCCGCAGGCGCCGATCGGGAAGGCTGGCGTCCAGTGGCTACTCGTCCCACGACATCGGCCCTGGGGGTGAGCTGTCACGGCTGTTGTAGGACAGCGGACGCAGTGCGGCGCCGGAAGAACAGACCCCCCGCGACGAGGATCTGCCCGCCGATCAGCGCGAACGGCAGGGCGAGCAGTTCCCATCCGGTCGTGCCGAAGTTCAGCGCCCACACGACGATGGTGGCACCCAAGACGATGGTGCTCAATTGACCGACAGTCATGAGAACCGAGGCCACCGTGCGCGTGCGACGCTGCAGGACACACGCGGTGCCGACGATCGAGGCGGTCAACGCGCACGGCAAGCCGATCAGCGTCGGCAACACCACCATGTATTCGACACTGCCGGAGACCTCCACGACACCGGACAGGACAAGCAGCGGCGGTACGACGTACAACAGGATCGGCCCTGTGCACAACACCGAGAGGATCGACGCGACCCGCAGCAGCTTCACCCCGTCAAGCTAGCGGCGGTCATGCTCTACTGGACGCCATGACGGCAGGGGGCACTGCGGCGAACCTGACCGAGGTACTGCTGGCCGGTCCGCGTGGTCGTCGTCTTCTCCTCGAATACGCGCAGCTCGCCGACGACCGTGCGCGCGACGAACACACGCAGGACTCCTTCTCCTCTGGAGTCTTCTACGCCACCTACCGCATCGACGTGGCGCACGGAACCGCAGGCGTCCTCTACGGGCCCGGCGCCGACCGACCCCTCCCGAACGTCTCACCTCCAGAAGTGGCGCGACAGTTGGCGGACGTGCCGCTGCCCGCAGCGACCGAGACAGATCTGCGCACCGTGCTCGCAACCACCACCGACTCCGCCCGATACTGGCAGGAACCCGAAGGCGAAGACATTCTCGCCGCGACGGAGCCGATGCGCCGGGAACTGCGGCGTGTCGCCGAGCACATCGCGGCATCCGAGCACGCGCAGTGGTGGACCACCGCCGTCGTTCGGGACGAGCAGTGGTCACTGGGCTGGGCCGAGCAGCACACCAGTGTGCCCCCGGTCGGGCCAGCGCTTGCCACCTGGCGCGGGAAGGTCGTGGCCGAGGAGAAGCGGGCAGCGCGGGAACGCTCCACCGATCCGACGGCTGGCTATTCCGGGGTGTGGTGGTCGGCGCCGCTCGGCGTGCCGTGCTCCACCCGGGCACTGGGCGACGGTTCGCCCGCGTGCCTGTGGTTCGTCGAGGACTCTGCGGGTGAGAATCGTGCGGGGGCTCGGCGGCAGATCGTTCCCGGCGACGTCGATGTGTTCGAGATCGAGGTCCCCGGTGACTGGGCGCAGTTGTGCTGGAGGTTTCCGATCGAGGTCACCGCGCAGAAACGCCACGACTGGTACCGCACCACCGGCCGCGACGGGCGGTGGGTTCTGCCCGACTGGTATGCCGTCGCGGAGGTGTACGGGGGAGTGCACCTCACCGTCGCTGGTTATCTCGCGGCTGCGGGCACCGCGATCGATGTCGACGGTGACGCGGCGTCGGTGATCGCGGGATGGGCGCCCGACGAAACGTTCTGGCTCACCGACGACGTCCACGCCGACGGCGACGTCGTCGCATGGGTGCGCGACAACGTCGACGAGACGTGGTCCGAAGTCTGACTGTTCGCTCAACAATGGCGCCAGCGTAGCGAGGGGTCGTTGCGACAGGAACTCCGCTGTCCTACACGTATCTGACCTCAACCTTGCTGGTCCGGGGGCACTTCTACAGTGTCCGCCCGAGTGGCATGCAACGTGGAAAATGACACGTCGGTGACCCGAATCTGGAATTGGCACGGGGCCACCGAACATGCAAGAAACTGTAGGTTCTCGTCCAACTTGTCAGTCGTGCAGCGCGTGGATCTGCGGCGTTCCAACTTCGTGTCAGTCAGAAATCCTCGCGAACTTGTCGGAATCCTCGATTCGGTCGGAATGCTGAGCGAAGCGCCGGATGACGGTCGGCTACTGGCGACGTACCGGCTAGATCCCGTCAGATGGATCGAGAACGGGCACACCTGGGTGAAGTCGTGTTTGTAGCGTGGCCAGACTTTCGACGGGAAGTTCGGTGTCGTGCAGAGCAACTGCCCAGTCGAAGTCTGCGGTGGACCATCGATGAACCGGTCCCGCCCACCGCAACTCCCACGACTGGGATGAGCGTGGGCGGCGAGCCAGGGATCCGGTGATCGTCTGTCTTCCCAGGCTGGCTTCGAACGCGCCGGTGTGCTCGTCGAAGGTGTGAACGTAGTCCACGTTCACGTCCGCGACGACCGCAACCTGCAAAGGCTTTGCGGTCACGTGTGTGTGGAACCAGTCGAGACGTTGGGCCCGTCGATCGTGATGCTCGGCGAGTTGGCGGCGGCGCTCGTCCTCGGCGGAGTCTGCGGCACCGTTCCAGACGAACAACGCGTCGTCGAACACCTCGCCTGCAGTCAGCTCCACCCATTCCTCCACCAGGCCGGCTCCGTTGCTGCGTTGCTGAAGCACCAGTCCGGTGGCCTGATCGACGACCATCTGCATCGGGTGGGATTTGTGCGGCGGCGGCGCCAACTCGAATGTCCAGGCCGGGCGGTCGAGGAAGAGTGTCGTTGCGATCGGGCCGACGGGGCGGGTGAAGTCGTCGCCGACCCAGTGGGCGGCGGGCCGGCGGGCGAGCAGATCGGTGCCATTGCCCCGAAATTGCAACGTTTCGACCGGGGCAGCGAGCGGAAGATCCCGGTTCGGCCGGAATCGCCAGCACGTGGTGCCGTCACACAACAACACCACAGTGCCGTCCGGCTCCTCGATGCGGACACGCATTCCATCGCGCCACACTCGTATTTCAGTCGCGTCGACACCGCCGCCGGCGAGGGTCGGCGGCACCTGGTTTCCGATCGTCGTCCACCCGACCTTGTTGCGTGGACGGTTGTCTTGGTCCACGCTGCGCACAATTCCACGGATCGAAACATCAGGACCGTGCACCATCTGCACCAGCACTTGCACCCACGGTATCGACTCCACCTTGGCCACCTCCCCGCCTGTCACGTTAGCGGCCACAGAGCCCCTTCCGGTCGCATCCCACCGTTCCGGCCGAGGATCGAGGACCGGTCGTCGATAATTACCCGATCGGGGACAGTCATCCCCCGACGTTCGCCGGTCTCGGGGGACCTCAACCGGCGCTCCGATGGGGACTGCCGCAGCGAGGGTCGTCGCGTCAGGAGCGCCTGAGTCCTGCACGTACCTGACCTCAACCTCGCTGGTCCGGGGCACTTTTTCAGGGTCCCGCCATTGACACGAATTTGTGAAATCGACACGCCGCTGACAGTCAACTGACATGAAATCGGGAAACTGACTGAGACTCTGCATGAAAATGTCAGTGGGTTCTCGTCACGAAGAATGTCAGTAAACCGGGGTCACTGACGGCTGGATCATGATCGAATGTCAGCAGGCTCACCCGTTCGCGGGCAGCCAACAGGTTGAGAGGTAATGCTGGTGGTCGATCCGAGCGGGCGTGCGCTGCGTCGGACGGCCGTGGATCGGCTGGCCACCCTGAATCAGGCTGGTGACCTGACCAGCGAACATGTCCGGCTGATCGCCCAGGCCTTGGGCGTGACCGAGCGGACGGTCTGGCGCTGGGTGAGAGCACACCGGACACCACCGCCACCACCGAAAAAGCGAGATCGATTCCGGATCGACACGGAACTTCGAGTGCGCCTTGCCTATTGGCGTGGCAATGCGTCGGCGCTGCATCGTGAGCTGCTCGAGCAGGAGAAGCAAGGCGGGGCGCCGGCACCGAGCCTGGCGACGCTGCATCGCGCGATCCGGCAGGACATCTCGCCCGGAGACAGGGCCGGGTTGCGGGAGGGAGAACGAGCACGCAGGAGATTCGACGTGTTCCTGCAGCGACCCCCGTCGCACCGCAACGCGGTGTGGGAGGCCGACCATGTCGAGGCCCCGGTCCAGGTCGAAGCGGACGGGCGGCTGGTCAAACCGTGGGTGACCTGGTTCGTCGATGCCGCCCACGACGTGATCCTCGGTGTGGCGGTGACGCCGCGGACTCCGAACCGGGAGAGCGTGCTGGCGGCACTGCGGGCGGCGGTGATGCGACGGGAGCCGTACGGGCCGGCCGGGGGCTGCCCGCGGCGGTGCGCATCGACCGGGGCAAGGACTTTTTGTCCCACACCGTCGCCGACGCGCTGGGGGCGTTCGCAGTGCGGGTGGACGACCTGCCCGCCTACGGTGCGCACCTGAAGGGCACGGTGGAGACGATCAACGGTGCGGCCGAGAAGATGCTGTTCGCGGGCCTGCCGCGCTATACGCATCGGCAGACCCACGTCAGCGGCGCCCCGGTCGATCCCGACCAGCCGCCGCTGTCGTTCGAGATGTTCACCGCCGAGGTGCTGGGCTGGGTGCGGTGGTGGAACACCGAGCACACCCTCACCGAACGGGGGGAGCGGACGCCGATGCAGTCCTGGGACGACGATCCGACCCCGATCCACGACGCCGACGAGACCCGGTTGTGGATGTTCACCCTCGAAGACGACCGCCGCCGTCGCACGATCACCACCAAGGGGGTCGCGTTCGGCCGCGGCCGCCACTACGTCGCCGACTGGATGGTCGGACTGGTCGGGACCGGGGTGCGGATCCGGTACATGCCGCACCACACCGGGGAGATCGAGGTGTTCGACGCCGATACCGGGGCGCATCTGGGCACCGCGGTACTCGCCGATGCAGCCTCTGCGGAGGACCGTGCCCGGGTGTTGCAGGCCCGCGCCGGCAAGGCGCGCCGATTGCGGTCGGATCTGGCCGCGGCCGAGCGGGAGCGGCGGGTCCGGTATGCGGCATCGACGGTGCCGGAACCGGCGCAGCGACTCGATGCGATGACGACGGCCGAGGCCGCCGCGGTCCTGGCCGCCGACCGCGACGCCGACCTGGCGCGGTGGGTGCGCCCGGATCTGATCCCCTTCGATCCGCCGCCGGCGACCTGGCGGCTGCCGGTCGACCCGAATAAGCAGGCACAACCCGACCGAAACGAGGACTGCCGGTGACAGGGACACCCCGCAACCCGGGCCCGGGCGTCGACGGCGCCCAGGCCGATCACTTCCTCGGGTTGCCCGGGGCGCACATCGTGGCCACCGACGCGCTGATGTTGACCCGCGACAACATCGCCGACGTGATCGAGGCCAAGGCGATGATGTGCGTGCACGGCGATGCGGGTGTGGGTAAGACGTTGTCGGTCAACGCGTCGCTGCGTGAGCTCGCGGCGGACACGGTGTGCCGGGTGCAGTTCCGGGCGCGGCCCACCCCGCGCGATATCCGGCACACGCTCTTCGACGCGCTCGGTGTCGCGGGGATGCCGCCGCTGCGGCCGATCGAGTTCGACCAGACGCTCAAGCACGTGCTGTCCGAGCGGTTCCGGGTCCTGGTCTGCGACGAGGCGCAGTGGATGTCGCGGGAATGCTTCGAGTACTGGCGGCACCTGTGGGACGACCGGCGCACCGACATCGCGATCGTGTTCGTCGGCGGCGGCGACTGCTACCAGGTGCTCTCCCGCGAACCGATGCTCTCGAGCCGGGTGTATGTGTGGCAGGAGTTCCGGCGCATGACCCCGGAGCAGGTGCTGCGGGTGATCCCGGCGTTTCACCCGGTGTGGGAGCGCACCGATCCGGACGTCATCTCCTTCGCCGACGCGCACGCCGGGCACGGCAACTTCCGGTCCTGGGCCAAGCTCACCGCGCACACCGTCCGCGCGCTCGAGCGTCTCGACCGCGACCGGGTCGACCGCGAGGTGCTGGGCTCGGTGTTCGCGAAGATGTCCGGCCGCAGCGGGTGACGGCACGTTCTCGACCACCGGCGGTCCCGCCGAACACCGCGCCCCCCGCCGACGACGCCCCGGTCACCGTGCTGCTCGACCGGGACGACGATGCACACGTGACCCACACCCTGCTGCGGGCCCACGATCCCGCGTCCGCAGTGGTGACCGTGCACCCCACCCCCGGGATGTCGACCGCGGCAATGCTGGCCCACGACCTGCTGCTCGCCCTCGGGCACCCGCTCGATCGAGTCGGAGCAGCAGGAGCGACCGGTCCGGAGTCGGCGTGGCGGGCGGTGACCGCATGGATCCGCGGCGACGGCATCCGGCACCTGATCGTGCTGCGCGCCCACCGCCTGTCGGCCGCCCAGCACGCCCGTCTGCTTCGGCTACGCCATGACACCGGTGTGCACCTGGTGCTCGTCTGGCACTCCCGCGACCCGCTCTCGCCACGCCTCGAGAGGTCGGTCGAGGTCCGCCACCACATCACCGATGACCTGGCCGCCGTCACCGGCCGTCTCCCTCCGCCGCGTCGCGACACCCGCACGCCGACGGACTCACCGGAACTCCCCGCCGTGCCCGACGGCGACCACGCCACCTTCCTCGGCGACGCGGCCGCGGTCCTTTCGCGCGTCGACTACGTGCGCGTCGCCGCGGTCTACCATCAGGCTGCCGAGACGACCAGCCGACGGCTCACCGCCTGCGGCCGGGCTCCCGATCTGGCCCGGCGGATGCTCGGCTACCTGCTGGCGCCGCGGTCCCACCTACGCACGCTCTACGGCACGATTCCCCACGGTCGGGCCCGCCGTTGGCATGCCACCGTCGGCCTCTTCCGATTCCTCGGTGACCTGGTCGCCGACAGTCCCGGCCGCAACCACACCCTCACCCGGCTCCGCGGCGCCCAAGCCGCGTTCGAGCGGCACGGTCTGCCGCTGGTGTTGCCGCCGCACCTGAACCACATGGTCGGCGTGGGGCTGACCACCACCCCGATCACCGAGCAGGTCATCGCCCGGATCCGGGCCCGCGTCGCCAACCCGGCGCACGCCGCCGCGCTGGCCACCGTGTTGTTCACCGGCGCCACCTACCGGGAACTGAACTTTCTCCCGCGGTGCGCCGTCACCGGAGACATCTTGATCTTTCCTGGCACCCGCCGTGTCGACCGCCCGGCCGACCTGCGCGTGTGGGTGATCCCAGCGTCGGCCCGGCCTCTGCTGCACGCCGCCGTCGTCTTCCAGCAAACACGCGCCGTACCTGCTGATCGGTTGTTCGCCGACGCGATCGGCAGGAACGGCAGACTGCACCGCACCGCCCGCACGTGCGAGCTGATGCTCCCGGCCCTGCACCCCTGGCGCGACGGCTGGCTCCGCCGGACCGGCATCCTCAACTTTCCCGGGATGTTCCCTGACGCCGCGTCCTGATCCCGCGCCCGTTCAGCCCTGGTCGAACCGAGCGCTTACCGACATCGAGTGGAAGCCCCCGCCACGGAGGGAAACCCCAGCTCACCGCACTGACATCCCGGCGAGACACTCTCCATGGCCACTGACATTCTCGTGACGAGAGCCACTGACATGCACTGACGAATCCCCAGGTCGCACCACTGAAATTCTCGTGCAGAGTCTCAGCTGCGGTTTCCCGGAATGAAACCTTGACCGGCGCTCTCGTCTCGCCGAGCCTTCGTCAATCTGTAGCGGCGTGTCATGTCAATCTTCACTGCATCTCGACAACAACAACCGGACAAATCAGGCGTCTCTGCGATCTGAGGGTATGTCACTCCCGGTTCGTGTGGTGTCGGCCATGAAAAATCCCATTTACGCAGCGATCCCCGCGAACCCCCAGCTGAGCGTGTTT